>DMQJ01000524.1 GCA_003455715.1 Acidimicrobiaceae bacterium
ACACGCAATTACACACGGTGCCGGCAGGTGAGTCCGGCGCACGGCAGCGGGCCGGCCGTGGCGCGATCCGGACGGGGCTTGCGGATTCCATCGCGTTCCCGAGCACAGCGCCGGCGGAGGCGGCGCCAGTATACACATGTGCGCGGCTGCGCTAACGTGTCGAAGCCAGAGCCTCGTGAAGCACATCGCCCCGGCCCGGGGAACCGGCCCGCGCGGCAGGTCCAACGGCAGACACGCCCGACGCGGCCCTGGCCACGAACTGTCCATCGGGTGCCGGGCTTCACTGGAGGAAAGACGGATGGGGATGAGCGGCCCGAAGTACATCCAGTGGCACCGCGCGGCCGGTGGCATCGGAATCCGGTGCCGGCGCGACATGCCGTGCCCATCGCGTTAGGGGTGCGTCTTCGCATCATGGTGCTTGGCCTGAGCGCAGCCCTGCTGGGAGGATGCGGCAGCTTGCCCTCCCTCGCCGATCGCAGCCCTTCCACGGCTCTTGCCGACACCCACGACACGCGACTCGGGCGGGCGATCGCGCCACGCGCCGCCGCGCATCCCGGAAAGTCGGGGGTCTACCCGCTGCTCGATTCACGCAACGCCTTCGCCGCGCGGGTGTTGCTGGCGCGGGCCGCGGAGCGTTCGCTCGACGTGCAATATTACATCTGGCGCCCTGACTTGTCGGGGACCCTGCTGTTCGAGGCCCTGCACGAGGCGGCCGAGCGCGGCGTGCGCACCGGAGGCGACGCCCGCAACCGCGACTACCTGGCCGGGCACCTCGACAGCTCGGCCAGCCGTCACGGAGAAGCCCTCTGCTTCGACCCGCAAACGTCGGGCGGTCTGCTGGCGGCGGTCGACCCGTCCGTGGTGAGCGGCCTGTCGCCCATGTGGTGGCGTGTCGGCGAGGTGGCAGCAGGCCCGGCTCAACTGCTTCTGCGCTGATACATCTCATGGCTCCCGGCCGCGCCCCCACTCGCCGCATCGAGAAGGAACTGTGGGCCGATGGTCACCAGGTGGTGGTGGGCATCGACGAGGTTGGTCGTGGGGCGTGGGCAGGGCCGCTCACGGTGGGCGCTGCGGTGCTTCCCACAGACAAGCGGGTGCTCGGCGTTCGCGACTCCAAGGTGCTCACCGAGGCGGCTCGTGAGCAGCTGTTCGAGCGTGTAGCGGGCTGGTGTCTTGCTTGGGGTGTGGGCAGCGCCAGCCAGGTGGAGTGCGATGAACTCGGCATGGCCGATGCGCAGCGTCTGGCGGCTCGCCGTGCGATCGAGGCGGTACGCGCACAGGGTGTGCAACCCGACGCCGCTGTGGTGGACGGCAAGTGGAACTTCGTCGGCGATACCGTCGCTCACGTGGAGATGAGGGTGAAGGCCGACCGCGACTGCCTCAGCGTGGCGGCGGCCAGCATCCTGGCCAAGGTCACCCGCGACCGCGAGATGCGCGACCACGCCGTGCATTACCCGCACTGGAGTTTCGACACCAACAAGGGCTACCCGTGCCCGGTGCACAAGACAGCGTTGCAGGGCTACGGGCCCTCGGCCATCCATCGGCGCACGTGGGTGTTCATGGACCACTACGTGCCGTGGTCGGGTGTGCCGCGGGTGGTGCCCGCTCGCCTCGCGGTGCCCGAGCAGACGGCGCTGTTCTGAGGGGGCCATGAGCGTGCACGACGTCATCGTCATCGGGGCTGGGCTCGCAGGCCTGCGGTGTGCCACTGATCTGGCCGCGGCCGGGCACGACGTGGTGGTGCTGGAGGCGCGCGACCGCGTCGGTGGTCGGGTGTGGAGCCACACGTTCAGCGACGGTCAGGTCGCCGAACGAGGCGCAGAGTTCATCGACGGCACGCATACCGCAGTGCTGGCGCTGGCTGGCGAACTCGGCCTTGCGCTCACGACCCGCAGCAACGACATCGACGCACAGGGCACGTTGGTCGACGCAGGGGGCCGACCCGTTCCGATGCATCTGCACGCCAGCGTGCTGGCCGACCTCGAGCGATGGGACAGTGCGGTGCGGTCGCTCGACCCCACCGACTCCGACGGTGAACGGCGCACACTCGCCGACTTGATGCACGAACTTGCCATGCCCGTGATGTCGCGGTTGGTGGTGGGGCGCGAGATCCGCACCGAGTACATGCTGCCGCCCGACGAGGTGAGCCAGCGTTTCGCCGCGGTCGTCGCCGGAAACCAGGTGCCGTCCGAGCGCGAGCGTCACCGCGTCGTGGGCGGCAACGACCGGCTGGCCAGGGGTCTCGCAGACAGGCTCGGCGAGCGGGTCAGGCTCAACACGGCGGTCGCCTCGGTGGACGCTGCGACGGGAGAGGTGCGTCTCGTCGCTGGTGAGGTGCTGCGAGCGCGGCACATCGTCGCTGCAGTGCCGCTGCCCGTTCTGAGTCGTCTCTGGTCTGCCATGCCGTTGGAGTTGGGTGCACTCGGCTACGGCGTCGGTGGCAAGATCAGCGTGCAGTTCCAACGCCGCCTGTGGCGCGACTACGGCCGCAGCGGCACGGTGCTCAGCGACCGGCAATGGGGGCATCTGTGGGAGACCACCGACGACCAGGCGGGCGACCGGGGTGTGCTCACCAACCTCATCGCCTCGCACGATGGGGCTGCCTTCGCTGCGCTGCCGGAGGCACCCGATGTGGTGGTGCGTGAGGTGGAGCGCATCTTCCCCGGCGCCCGTGGCCTGGCGGGCGAACGTGTGCACACCGACTGGACCAACGACCCCTACAGCCTCGGCTGTTACGTGTGCGCCGGTCCGGGCCAATGGACCGCGGCCCGGGCAGCACTGCACCGACCGTACGATCGTCTATGGATCGCAGGCGAGCACGCCGACGAGTTCACCGGGTTCATGGAGGGGGCGCTGCGCAGCGGAGCGCGCGTGGCAGCCGCACTCGGCGCTACGCAGTGACGGTGATGACGATCTCGCCCTCGGGGTTCATGTCGCACGTGCCCGACAGCACGCCTTCGCGAGTGAACCGCATGGCCAGCGTCTTCTTGGCGCCGACGAAGAACGGACCGATCATGAAGTCGCGCACGTCCTGGTTGACAATGCGAATGGAGTCGCCCACCTTTGCGGGCAGGTCGCGCGGCATGATGTCGACCAGTTGACCTGCGTCGACCTTGAGGCCGGTGCCGTAGGGGATGATGAACTCGAACGTCGCTTCCTCGTCGGCACCGAGCGGTGCAGTCTCCACGCCAACAGTGACCGGCGTGGTGGTAGCGGCGGTACCGCTGTCGTTGTCGCCGCAGGCCACGGGCCCAGCGAGCAGGGCGATGCCCACGATCACTCGGCCGAATCGGAACGGTCGCTGCATCATGGGGTCAGCCCTCCTCCGTGCCGAGCACGGTGTCGATCATGATGTCGAGGTCGATGGCGATCGCGTCGGACGGCAAACCGAAGGGCCACGTGAGCACGATGTCGCCGTTCTCGTCGACCAGGTACATGAAGGGGGAGTGGCCCACCTCAGGCTCACCGCCCTCCACCGGGGTGACCGAGTAGCTGGCCCCGAACGCCTCCGTGGCTGCAGTGAGCGCCTCCTGATCCGTCGTGCGAAGCGCATGGCCGTCGGGGATGAAGCTCTGCAGGTAACCGGTGATGACCTCGTCGGTGTCGCGTTCGGGGTCGATGGTGCCCATGGCCACATCGATGAGCTCCGCGTTGTCGCCGAGGGTGCGCAGTGCCTTCTTCAGGTCGAACAGGGTGGTGGGGCACACATCAGGGCAGTGGGTGTAGCCGAAGTAGACGACCAGGAGGTGACCGGGTTCGGCCACCATCTCGAACTCGGTGCCGCCATTGGAGACATCGGGCATGGTGACACCGGCGACGTTCTGCGGCGGCTCGACCTGGTAGCCGCTGAGCACCCGCGGGCCATCGGGTACACCCTGGGTGGACGCGGCTGCATCGCCGCCCGCGGGCGCGCTGTCGTCGCCGCAGGCGGCGAGCAGGCCGAACAATGAGAGCGGCACCAGCAGAGTGGTAACGGAACGACGCATGGTCAGACGCTTTCGGGGAAGTGCTTGGCGATGGCGGATCGGAGTTCGTCGGCGGTGAGTGCACCCATGTGCACCTCGAGCACCGTGCCGTCGGCGGCGATGAACGCCGTGGCTGGCAGATTGGCCGCCTCGAACTCGAGGGTGAGGGCACCGTCGGGGTCGGTGTACTGGGGGTAGCTGACGCCGAGGTCGGCGGCAAACGCGGCGGCGTCGGCGGCATCGTCGCCGACGTTGACTCCGATGATGTCGACCGTGTCGAGTTCCCCTGCCACTTCGTCGAAGGCCGGCATTTCGCGCACACAGGGGCCACACCATGTGGCCCACAGGTTCACCACCAGCGGCTGGTCGAGCACCTCTCCGAGGTTGGTGGTCGTGCCGTCGGCTGCCGAGATGGGTGCCGTGAGGGCGGGGTTGCCAGCGGCCTGCGGCGAATCGTCGGAGCAGGCGCCCATCGCCACGCCAGCGAGCGAGAGTGCCGCCACAACGGCGGCCGCTCGAACCGCGGCGTGGTGGG
>DMQJ01000459.1:0-919 GCA_003455715.1 Acidimicrobiaceae bacterium
GGTCGGTTCCCGGGGGCGGCGAAGGTCGCTGGGTACACTCGCCGCGTGTTCCGCCGACTGCTCAGCGCCGCATCCCGTGTGCCGCGCATCGCCTGGTGCGCCGTCCTGCTGGTGGTGCTCGTGGTGGTGGGCTCGCTGGCGGTGCAGCGGCCGCACGTCGACTTCGGCGACGACTACGCGCTCTACCTCCGCCAGGCGCGCTCGCTGCTCGACGGCGACATCGACCGGGTCATCTCCGACAATGCCTTCCTGGTGAACGCCAAGGGCGAGGCAACGAGCGAGTTCACCCCAACGGCGTATCCGTGGGTCACCTCGCTGCTGATGGCCCCCGCCGTGCGTGCCTTCGGGCCTACGGCGTGGGACAACCTGAAGCTTGCTGAGGTCGCCGTGCTCGCCGCGTGGGCGGTCGTCTTCCTCGTATTCGCACGGCGGCGCGTCGGGCTGTTGGCCGCGACCTTGGTCGCCGCCACGGTTGCGCTCAGCCCTTGGTACCTTCGCTACACCAACTCGATCCTGTCGGAACTGCCGTACATGCTGGTGGCCACCGCTCTGCTCGTCGGGTTCGACCGAGTGGGCCGCTTGCACGACCCGCTACGGCTGCCGTGGAACGCGGCCTGGATGATCGGCGCACTCGGCACCTTGGCGTTCAATACACGTCGCGAGGGCCTCGCAGTCGTCCCAGCCCTCCTTGCCTGGCAAGCAGTCGCCGCCTGGCGGCAACGGCCCGAGCGCGCCCGCATCACGGCAGTGGCTGCTCGCCCGTACATTGCGCTGGTGGGGGCGGGAGCGTTGTTCCACCTGCTGCTCCCGGCAACGATCTTCCCGCGCTACGGCGGCTCGGGCATCGGCACGTCGATCCGCCACCTTGCCGGGCCCTATCGTCGTGAGTTCGCCCGCCTGCTCGGCATCGGCGTCGCTC
>DMQJ01000459.1:1053-5216 GCA_003455715.1 Acidimicrobiaceae bacterium
CCCTCTTCCCCACCGCGCCGCTCTTCCGATCTGCCTGCTCGGCATCGGCGTCGCTCCCACCGTGCTGGTGGCTGTCATCCTGGTGTTGGCTGTCGTCGGCGTGGTCTCCCGCTGGCGCGAGGGCCACGACGTGCCGCATGCGGTGTTCGTCGCAGCATCCACGGTGCTCGCTGCCGGTCATCGGGCCGTCAACACCCGATACCTGATGTTGGCGGTTCCCTTCGTGCTCCTCTTTGCGGTGCACGGGTGGCGGTGGATCGTCGACCGACTCCCGCCGCTGCGAGGCACGAAGTGGCATCGATGGGTGGTAGTGGCGCCGCTCGCACTGCTTGCAGTGCACTCGCTGTATGCGTCGGCCGACGCTGCGCGAGACGCCCGGGCGTTCCGCAACGACGGCCTCACGCTGCTCGGGCCAGGCACTGCGGAGGAGGACGCCGGCTTCGAGGCCGTGATGCGTTACACACGCGGCGACGACGTGGTCGCGTTCTTCAAAGGTCGCCTGATGTCGCACATCACCGATCGCCGTGCGTTGCAGACCATCGACCCGGAGGTGATCCTCCGCGACGCCGACTGGTACCTGCAGCGCCACGACATGTTCGCCTCCCCCGACGGGTCGTTCTCACCCTTCCTCGGAGTGCCGCAGTTCACCCCCGACCAGGCTGCCGAACTCGGCCTGGTGGAAGTGTGGCGGAACGATCGATGGGTGCTGTGGCGCATTCCCCACCAGGAGCCGACCGCCCCGTGAGCGAACCGACAGCCAACACTCCCACCGGCAACACGTACGACAAGTACGCGAGCACCAACCCGATCGAGCGGCGCATGATGCAGGGCTTCTTCCGCTCGCTCGACGCCATGCTGCCCGCCGAAGCGCCGCGTGCCATTCTGGAAGTCGGTTGTGGAGAGGGCGAGATTCTCGAACTACTTGCGGCGCGGTACCCGCAGGCCCGACTGGTGGGAGTCGACCTGCCGGACGACCACCTGCGAGCAGAGTGGAGTCGGCGAGGCGTCGCCGCAGAGGAGGGCGACGCGACGGCGTTGCGATTCGCCGACCGAGAGTTCGACCTGGTGCTGGCCATCGAGGTGCTCGAACACGTGCCTCACCCACAGCGCGCGCTCGCCGAACTGGCACGTGTGTGCACTGGCACTGCCGTGCTGTCGGTGCCTCTCGAGCCGGTGTGGCGCATCGGCAACATTGTGCGCGGCCGCTACGTGCGCCAGTGGGGAAACACGCCCGGGCACGTCAACCACTGGGGGCGGCGGTCATTCCGGCGGTTCGTCGCCACCCGATTCGAGGTGCAGCAGGTGGCCAGCCCCCTGCCCTGGACCATGGTGCGTGGCACCGTCGAGCGCTGACAGTTCCATACGCCGCAGCCGCAGGTTGGCGTTGGCCTGCAACCGTCTCGACGCGGCGATGAGGTCGGCGATGAACGCAAGCACCATGAACTGTGCAGCAACCAGCAGGAGTGCGACAGCGGTGACCAGGCTGGGCAACCGCGACCGGTATTCATCGGCCAACACGTAGAAGCCGAGCCATCGCAGCAGGAGCGCTACGCCCACGACGCCCGGGAGGGCGGCCAGGGCCGAGAAGAAGCGGAACGGCCGGTAGAGAGCGAACGAGCGCACGATGGTCTGGGCCGAACGGCGCACGTACGACGCCGAACTCTTCACCAGCCGACTCGGCCTCATGTGCGGGTTGACACCGATCGGCACCGACTTCACCGTGAGTCCTTCGGCGCCCGCCTGGATGAGGGTCTCGAGTGTGTAGGTGTAGCGCCCGTGCACGAAGGCGCGCATCGCTGCATCGCGGTTGAACGCCCGGAACCCGCTGGCGGCGTCGTCGATCTCCACGCCCGAGCACCAGCGCACCACCCTGCTGCCCACCCGTTGCAGCACCTTCTTCACACGGGAGAACTCGTCGATGCTGCCGATGGGCCTGGCGCCGACCACGATGTCGGCCTCGCCAGCGAGCACCGGGGCGGTGATGGCGGGAATGCACGACGCCTGGTACTGGTTGTCGGCGTCGGTGTTGACCACCACGGTGGCGCCAGCCTTCAAGGCGGCGTCGAGACCCGTGAGGAACGCCGCGGCGAGGCCACGGTTTCGCGGGTGACTCACCACATGGTCGACGCCACGGGCCCGAGCGACCTCGACAGTGCGGTCGGTGCTGCCATCGTCGACCACCAGCCACTCGACGACGTCGAAGCCGGGCACCTGCCGCGGCAGGTCGGCCAGCGTGGCCGGCAGCGAACCTTCCTCGTTGAGACACGGAATCTGGATGACGAGCTTCCGCGGCGGCGGAGACGAGGGCGCGGCGTGGGCGTCGAGCGACACGGCGCCGAGGCTAGCTGGACATTTCGGCGGAGTACGGACGAACGAGCACGGCATAGCTCGCCCCATCGGCGGCTGCCAGCAAGCGTTCGAGCGTTGCATCGTCGGAGTCGTCTGCGGTGTCGGCCGTGGTGTTGTTCGTCAGCAGGCTGCGCAAGAGCGCTTCGTCGTCGGCCGACAGTGAGGTGGCGAACGAGCGCACCGACCACCCATCCGGCACCATGAACGCCTCTCGCCCATACGCGATGCGTAGATGGGTGTCGGCGTCGCCATCGAACCGGCGGCCGCTGCCCATTTGCCGCACGAGCGACCGCTCGTCGACCTCGAACTCCGTCCCATCGGCGCGCAGGGCAGCCAGCACGGTGGCAGCAGCGTTGTCGAGCAGCGGCACCGTGCTGGAGTCGAACCACACCTCACCGAGGTCGTGCGTGTCGCCCAGCCCGTCGACGAGTCGCTGCAGCACGGGCTGCAGATCGTTGCGTGCAGTAGGCCCTGCTGCGGTGTCGGTAGTAGGCAGCGTGAGCGCCCCCAGCAGCGCGCATCCGGCAACGGCCAGCGGCACCGCCACCGGCACACCCGCCAACGACCTCCGAAACAGGCTGACGTGGCGAGCGACGACAAGGACGACAGCAGCCATGAGGGTCGGGGCGATGGCCCACAGCCACCGCATCTGATGGGCGCTGAGCCCGAGAGCGCCGAACGGCATCATCACAACGGCGGCAAGTGCCACCATCTGAGCGCCGGCTGCCACCGCAAGGAACGAGCCCGCCACCCGATCGTGCCGCGCAGTCGCCAGCAGTGCGGCGCCCAACACGGCAGCCGCCACGATCACGAGCACCCCGACGGCCACCGGCAGTCGAGTGAGTGCGAGCGGCCCGAGTTGGCCGTTCGAGTCGTAGAACGTGGTGGGCACGGCATCGACGAAGCCGTCGCGAGCCGACCAGGGCGGCTGGCGCCACACGGCGCCGACGATTCGCAGGCCCAGCGACGCACCAATCGTGTCGCCACCCGCGCTACGGGCCGCCCACATGCCCCCCAGGTTGCCCTCCCCCGCCACCTGGTCCCACAGCGGTTGCGCCCATAGCACCAGGCCCACCCATACCGCCGGTTGACGCAGCACCGTGCGGCTGCTCGGGCGCCTCGTCGGCCGTCCCGCCAGCAGCCAACGGCCGAGGAGGGCGCCACCCAGCAGGCCCACCACGAGATAGATGTAGCCGAGGTGTACCTGCAGGCACAGCGACCCGATCGCCACCGCCCACGGCAGCGCGCCACGAGCACCGAGCACCGAGCCCCACACACTCACCAGCAGGGCGACACACGGCAGCAGCACGACGTGCGGGTTCCAGGGGTCGAACAGCAACTCGCTACCCATCGTGTAGGCAACCATGGAGGCAGCGCCGAGCCCTGCCAGGGCGCCTCCCCGGCCACCTGCTCGCCATCCGATGAGCGCCACCACCGTTACCGCAGCGACGTTCACCGCTGCGGCACCGATGGCCACGCCGGCGCTGGGGCCGACCATGCGCACCGGCAGCGCCAGCAGGTCGAACAGCAGCGGACCGGGGTGGTTGACGTCGCGGCCGGCGTCGATGCTGGCGGAACTCCAGGTGCCCAGGAGCGGATGATGCGAGGTGCCGACGTCGAGAGCGCGGATGGCGAACAGCGCGTTGTCGCCGATGGGCAGCCAGCCTCTGCCGATCGCTCGGAGCACAGCAACGACGATGGGCACCACCACGGCCAGCCAGGCCGCCGCCACCCAGTGATCGAGTGCCCGCCACCACGTGCGCAACCAGCCACCCAGCCGGGTCACGAGCCGGGTGACGAGCCCCGGTGCGCGG
>DMQJ01000342.1 GCA_003455715.1 Acidimicrobiaceae bacterium
CAGGTGCCGACGAGCGAGGGCCTGCGAGGGCGCGTGCTGCACAGCGGCGCCCGGGGTGACGGGCTCAGAGCGTCGGGCACGCTTCATCGACGCGCAGGGTAACGGATGCCCGGTGCCGCTCGTAGCCTTGCTGCCGATGGCCGACACCGCACGCAAGAGCTGGGACACCGAGGCGCTGCCCGAGGGTGAGGCAAAGGTGAAGGCCGTCCGCCAGATGTTCGACACCATCGCCCCGCGCTACGACATGGTGAACCGCATCATGACCTTCCGGCTCGACGTGCGCTGGCGACGCAAAGCCGTTCGTCTGCTGGCGCTGTCACCGGGTAGCACCGTCATCGACCTCGCCTCGGGCACCGGCGACCTGTGTGTCGACCTGCAGAAGGCCGGGCTGCACCCGCTGTCGTTCGATCTCAGCTTCGGCATGCTTGCGGCTGACCGCTCGGGCAGCCCCAGGGCACAGGCCGACATTCTTCGGCTTCCTCTCCCCGACCATTCGGTCGACGGGGCCACGTGCGGGTTCGCCCTTCGCAACTTGGCCGACCTGCCCACCTTCTTCGCCGAGCTTGCCCGCGTGGTGCGGCCCGGCGGACGTATCGCCCTCCTCGATGTGGGCGTTCCCCACAATCCCGTCATCCGCTGGGGCAACAACATCTACTTCGGCAAGGTCGTGCCACGCATCGGTGCACTCCTCAGCGATGGGCCCGCGTACCGCTACCTTCCCAAGAGCGTGTCGTACCTGCCGCCTCGCGAGCAGCTGGTCGAACTGTTGCGTGCCGCTGGCTTCGCCGACGCCGAGCATCACCAACTGTCGGGCGGCCTCACCCAACTGATGGTCGCCACCCGGGACTGACCGTGCGAGCCGTCTCCCGCCCCCTCAGCGATGTGCACGACGGCGACATCGACCTCAACGCATTCGCAGGAGGCGACGGCTACCTCTTCGTACGTGATGGCGTGGGGCTCGCAGCCCGCGGGGTGGCCGCGCGAGTGCCAATGGCCGAGGTGCCGAGCTTTCTCGCTGCGATCGATCACGACGACCGCCTGGGCGGTGTGGCCCCGCTTGCCTTGGGGTCGTATCCGTTCGAGCCCGGCTCACCGTGCGAGCTCGTGGTGCCGAGCATCGTCGTTCGCAAGGCGGCCGATGGACGGCGCTGGGTCACCACGATTGACGACACGCCTCCCGTGGTCGAGGCGATGCCAGCTCCGGCTCCGTCTGCGCAGTCGTTCTCCGTTGGCCCGCTCACGCCGGTGGACCGCTATCTGGCTGCCGTCGCAAGAGCACGAGATGCCGTTCGCAGCGGTGAGCTGACGAAGGCGGTCATTGCCCGCGAAGTTTCGGTGGCCAGCGACACGCCGATCGACGTCCACGCCGTGCTGTTACGCCTCAAGGCGATGTTCGGCCGCAGCTACCGCTACAGCGTCGACGGGTTCGTGGGCGCTTCGCCCGAGTTGTTGGTGGAGGTCGACGGCTCGGTGGTGCGGTCGCATCCGCTGGCTGGCACGACGCCGCGCACCGGCGACCCCGACACGGATCGCCGCGCCGCCGCCGAGTTGTTGGCGAGCGAGAAGAACCAGGTGGAGCACCGTGTGGTCATCGACATGATCCACGACACGCTGTTGCCGTGGTGCAGTTACCTCGACTGGGAGCCGGAGGCCAGCATCGTCACTGTCGCCAACGTGCAGCACCTCGGCACAGCGATGGAGGGCCACCTCAGTGACCCGCGGCCCAATGTGCTCGAGCTGGTCGCTGCGCTGTGCCCCACTCCAGCGCTCGGCGGGTTCCCTCGTGCTGAAGCGCTCGTGCTCATCGCCCAGGCCGAAGGGTTCGTGCGGGGTCGGTACGGCGGGGCTGTCGGCTGGGTCGATGCCAACGGTGACGGCACCTGGGCGGTTGCAATCCGTTGCGCCGAACTCTCCACCGACCGACGTTCGGCCCGGTTGGTGGCCGGTGGCGGCATCGTTGGTGAGAGCGAACCCCTCGCCGAGTTGGCCGAGACCCAGGCCAAGCTGCAAGCCATGCTCAGCGCCATCATCCGCCCCTGAGGGCGCACCCGATTGCTGCGCTTTGCGTCAAAACCCGCGAGGCGGCGGCCCAGGTCAGCGCCTGTCACCTTTTACGTAAAACGGGGGGTGGAGGGGGTGAGGGCGGAGGCGACGGCGGCGTGGCGGCGGTCGTGAGCCACCACGTTGGAGTGGCGGTCGGTGCACACTCGCACGACCGTGCATTCACGGTCGGCGACAGCGGCCATGAGGTCGACGGCCGAGTCGACGGTGCGCGCACCGAGCCCGTGCGCCCGCGCCAACGCCACCACATCAGTGCCATGCGGGGTGCCGAAGAGTTGTTCGAAGCGCTCGGTAGAGAGGGCCGCCGCCTGCGGGAGGAACGAGAAGATGCCGCCGCCATCGTTGTCGACCACCACCAGCGTGAGCGGGAGTTGCCGGGCCGCGAGCGCAGTGAGCGACGACTGGTCGTGGCAGAACGCCACATCGCCCAGCAGCACCACGGTGGGTTCATCGGTGCCCGCCGCCACCCCGACGCCGGTGGCGATGACGCCGTCGATGCCGTTGGCGCCGCGGTTCGAGAACACTCGGGTATACCCGGCAACGCCGAACCACTCCACGTCGCGCACGGGCATCGACGACGACACCACGAGATGCGCCGCCACCGACGAGAGCGCCCGCGCCACGGCTGGCTCCGAGAGCACCTGCTCTGCTGCGTCGACACCAGCAAGCGCCAGTTGGGCGCGCCGCTCGGCGTGCTGCCACCGAGCCAGCCAGGGCGTGTCGCTCGCGCCCTTCACCAATGGAGCGAGCGCCGCGCACACAGCACCGGCGTCGCCGTACACCCGCTCGGTGATGATGCCCAGTGGGTCGATGGTGCGCCGTTGCGCGTGCACCTGTACGTGCACCGCCTCGCTGGCCGCGAGCCATTGCCCCACCACCTTGGAGGCAGGCGGTTCGCCAAGATGCAGCACGGCTGACGGACGGTGATCTCGTGCGAAAGCCTCGTGCCGCACGAGCGAATCGAATGCACACACGGCCTGGGGGAGGTGCCGGCAACCCGAACGCGGGTCGGCCAGCACGGGCCACCCCAAGGCACCCGCCAACTCCCCGACCACCTCCGGGCGGTCGACACCTCGACCGGCCACGATGACCCCGCGCGGCGTGTCGAGCAACGCCCCGAGGTCCTCCCGCTCGCCCCGGGCGCGCCCCCCACCCCCCCCCCCCCTCCGGTGGGGGGGGGGGGGGTGGGGGGGGTGGTGCGGGGGGGGGG
>DMQJ01000477.1:0-474 GCA_003455715.1 Acidimicrobiaceae bacterium
CCCCAGCGCGCAAGCGGGTCGCCGGCGCGCAGCCCGGCCCGTAGGGCTCGAGCGCAGTGGGCGAGCACGGCGTCGCCAGCGGCGTGGCCGTGCACATCGTTGACCTGCTTGAAGAAATCGAAGTCGAGCAGCATCAGGCACGATCGGCCGGACGACACGGGGCCGTGTTCGCCACGAGCGAGCCGGTCTTGGAAGGCACGCCGGTTGAGGCTGCCCGTGAGCGAGTCGTGCGACGCCAGTTCGATCGACAGATCGAGGGCCGCGGTGAGCTGAGCGTTCACGGCAGCCAGTTCGTCGCGCTGGGCGCGCATCGTGGCGTGCAGCGCCGATACCCGCCGCAACAGCACGTCGCTCACCAGGCTCGACCGCACCGATGCTGCCATCTGCCGATGCAGCATGAAACCGAACCGCAGCAGGATGGCCTGGTAGATGGTGCCGGCAGCCACCACAGCGAGTGCGTGTGGATCGCGATCC
>DMQJ01000477.1:673-10889 GCA_003455715.1 Acidimicrobiaceae bacterium
GCGTGTGGATCGCGATCCACACGCAGCACCACGGCCAACCAGACGATGGTGGTGAGGATCACCATCGACCGCCGGCTGAACGACGTGATGAACAGCACCACACCCTGCACCGCAACGAGCGCGAGCAGGCCCATCACGGTGGCGGTCTCCTCCAAGAGGGGCGTGCGGAAGAAGAGGACCATCGTCGCCCACGACAGCGCGATGAGTGCGGTGCCTGCCTCCATGCGCCACAGGTAGCCGTTGGCGTAGGCGTCGGTGGCCCCGAGGCGGAGCACCGCGCGACAGGTGAGGTGGTTGAACAGTGTGGAGGTGATGCGCAGGGCGACGAACACAGCAAGCAGCCACGGCGACGCCGTGCGGAAGAAGATGGCGACGACCACCAGCGTTGCGGCAACGGAGCTGAGCATGATGGCGCGATCGCTCTCGGCCATCCGCACCAGCATGCCTGCTTGCACAGCGTCGGCTCCGACGATGGTGAGATCGCCCGTGCTATCGGGCGCCGCCTCAGGGCTGTCGGTAGCGGGCGGATCGGGTTGCCGCGCAGGCCGGGTGGTCATCGGTAGGAACTCCTTGGGCGCACACTAGACCATGTACGGTGGTCGGCCGGACGCGGTTCGCGGCAGTGTGGCTGCCCGGCCACCCGGAGCGTCTACACGATCTGGCCCTGCTTGCCGGCAGCCGCCCAGTACTCGTCCTTGAGCAGGCGCTTGTACAGCTTGCCCGTGGGATGACGGGGGAGTTCCTCGCGGAAGTCGATGCTGCGGGGGCACTTCACGTCGGCCAGGTGCTCGCGGCAGAAGGCAATGAGTTCGCGCGACAACGCCGCGGCTTCCTCATCGGAGGCGGGCATGGCCACCGGTTGCACCACTGCCTTCACTTCTTCGCCGAAGTCGGGGTTGGGCACGCCGAAGACGGCCACGTCGATCACCTTCGGATGGCCGACCAGCACGTTCTCGGACTCCTGCGGGTAGATGTTCACCCCGCCGGAGATGATCATGTACGCCTTGCGGTCGGTGAGGAACACGAAGTTGTCCTCCGTGAGGTAGCCCACGTCGCCGAGGGTGCTCCAGGGCTGGCTCGGGTGGCGCGAGCCCTTCGTCTTCTCGGGGTCGTTGTGGTACTCGAACTGCGCGCCGCCTTCGAAGTAGATGGTGCCCGCCTCGCCACGAGGCAGTTCCTCTCCGTCTTCGCCACAGATGTGCACCACACAGTTGATGGGGGTGCCGACGGTGCCGGGGTGGGCGAGCCACATGTCGCTGTTGCAGTACACGAAGCCGTTGCCCTCGGTGCCTGCGTAGTACTCGTGGATGATCGGCCCGAACCACTCGATCATCTGCTTCTTGGCCTCGACGGGGCACGGCGCGGCGGCGTGGATGACGCACTGCAGGCTCGACACGTCGTACTTCGTCCGCGCCTCGGTGGGCAGCTTGAGCATGCGGATGAACATCGTGGGCACCACCTGGGAGTGGGTGGTGCGGTACTGCTCGACAAGCTGCAGGTACTGCTCGGGGTCGAAGTGTTCCATTGCCACGACCGTGGCGCCGATCTGGTGCATCGCCATGCAGAAGCGCAACGGGGCCGCATGGTAGAAGGGCGCGGGGGAGAGGTAGATGCTGTCGCCCGTGGCGCCGAACAGCAGCTGCACCAGCGGCGAGACACCGTTGGCCGTGCCCTCCAACGGCTGCGCGGTGAACGGCCGAGCGACTCCCTTGGGAAGGCCGGTGGTGCCCGACGAGTAGAGCATGTCGAAGCCGGCGATGCGCTCGCCGTGCAAGGGCGTGGCAGGCTGCTCGGCGACGGCCGCTTCGTAGGGGTCGTAGCCTTCGACGGTGCCGTCGAGCATCAGCTTGAGCCCCACGTTGGGGATGTCGGGGACGATCTCGGTGGCCTGATCGGCCTTGTAGTGAGAGGTGATGAACACCTTCGCCTGGCAGTCGTTGATGATGTAACTCAGCTCGCCGCTGGTGAGCCGGCTGGAGGCGCAGGTGTAGATGGCGCCGGCATAATGGCAGCCCCACACGATCTCCATGTAGCGGTCGTGGTTCTCCATGCAAACGGCCACATGATCGCCGGGGTGAACGCCTGCGGCCCGCAACAGGTGGCTGAGACGGTTGGCCGCGGCATCGAGTTGGGCGAACGTCTGGGTGAAGCCGCTACCGCCCATGATGATGGCGGGCTTGTCGGGATGGGTGTCGAGAAAGGCGCCGGGATACATGCCACCGGACCGTACTCGACGGTACGGTGCCCTCATGGAACCGGCGGCGCGTTTCGCCGAACTGATCGGCCGCCCGACGGACCCTGCCCCGCTCGACGTGCTTGCGTCGCTGCTGGGCGCCGCGTTCGAGCCCGCCACCGACATCGATCGGACACTTGCCGGGCTCGACGAAGTGGCCGCGTCGTGCGGCGCGACGTTCGAGTCGGTGCTCGGCACGCTGTTCGGCAGTGGCCGTTTCGCTGGCAACTCGGCCGACTACGGCGACCCTCGCAACTCGTACCTGCACCGTGTACTGCAGCGCGGGCTGGGCATTCCCATCTCCCTGAGCGTGGTGGCCATCGAGGTGGGTCGCCGGGTCGGGGTGCCCATTCGTGGCGTCGGCCTACCCGGCCACTTCATGGTGGTCTGCGACGGGGTCTACGCCGACCCGTTCCATGGCGGGCGGACGTGCACGGCCGACAGTCTCGAGAGTGAATGGCGGCGTGTCACTGGCGCGCCCGGCCGACTCGACCCGCAACTAACGCGGCCGGTGCCCGCACGGGCCATCGTGCTGCGGATGCTCAACAACCTGAAGAACACGTTCGTCGCCATGGACGACCCGATCGCGCTCCGCACCTTGGCACGCCTGCGGGGCGCCTTCCCGGAACTGGTGCACGAGCGAGCAGAACACGCCCGATGGCTGCGACACTGGAACTGATGATCGACCCCACCATCAAGCGCTCCCTCGGCCAGATGATGCACGCCGTCCAAGTGGTCGGCGCGGTCCACGAGGGCGTCGCTCGCGCATACTGCAGCCACTGGGTCAGCCAGGTGAGCTTCGAAGAACCGATCGTGATGGCCAGCGTGTCGCCCAAGCACGACACGTACCCGCTCATCGAGGCCAGCGGAGAGTTCGCGGTGAGCTTGCTGGCAGGCGACCAGGTGGGCGTGGGCCAATACTTCTCGTACCCGGGCCGCAAGTTCCGTTACCTCGCTGCGGAGTATCTCACCGAGTTTCCGGGCACGTCGTTGCCCGTGGTGCGCGAGGCCATCGCCTGGTTGCGCTGTCGTGTGTTCGACCGCAAAGACATGGTGGATCACGTGCTGTTCTTCGCCCGTGTGGAGCAGGCGGAAGCGCTGCGTCTTCGGGAGCCACCGCTGCTGTACTCCAGCCGGCTCGGCTGGCGGATCGCTGGCGACAAGGCCCGCGAGCCGGGCGTTTCGGTGCGCGATGCACTCCTGGAACGGTTGGCGGCGGCGGGGTTCGACGCGAGCGATGCCGATGAGGGTGGCGACGAGTGAGCAACGCCTCGCTCCAGGCCGGTCGGCCCATCGAGTCGCCCGCCCATCGGGTCGGTCGGCGGACGGTGCGCGTCGTCGATCCGGATCGGCAGCGATCGTTGGAGGTCGAGCTGTGGTACCCGGCGTCGGCCGGTGACGAACCACTCACGGTGTACGAACTGCTGCCGGGTATTGCGTTCGAGTCGTCGCACGCAGTCCACGAAGCGGCGTGTATGCCCGGGAAGTGGCCGCTCGTGGTCTTCTCGCACGGGCGCACTGGAATGCGGCTGTCGTACTCGCTGCTGTGCGAGGCGCTGGCGGCTCGCGGCGCTGTGGTGGTGTCGGCCGATCACCCCGGCGACGTGCTCGCCGATTGGTTGAGTGGCCAGGCAGCCGACGATCGCACCAACGAGATGAACCGGGTGGCCGATGCGCATCTGCTGCTGCGGGCCTTCCTGCACGGGCACGACGCCGTGCCTGTCGACGTGCTCAACGCCGTCGATCACCGGCGGGTGGTGCTGGCTGGCCACTCCTACGGCGCATACACGGCGCTGGCCACGGTGGCGGGTGCCCGCGGCGTGGAGGCCCACGATCGGGTCGCGGGCGTGATCGTGTTCCAGCCGTACACGCGCTCGATGAGCGACGGGTTGCTCGGGCGAGTTCGCTGTCCGGTCCTGATGGTGGTGTCGGCCAACGATCTCACCACTCCACCTGCCGTCGACGCCGACCGGCCGTGGGCACTTCTCCCCGGGCGGCCGGTGTGGCGGCTCGATCTGCTGGGCGCCGGGCACCAAGCCAGCAGCGACATGGCGTTGTACGGCGAACTGGCCGAGCACGTCACCCTGTTGCCCGAGTTGATGCGCCAGTACCTGATGGCCCAGGCCATGGGTGCGGGCGGCGAAGGCCGCTCGTGGCGCGAACTCCTGCGGGTGCAAGTCGACGCCGCGTGGGCGTTCATCGAGAGTGCCCTTGGTGGCGATGCGGAGGCCGGTCAGGTGGCCTGCGATGCGCTCGCCGACGCGCCTGGGCTGGTGTTGCGGCAGCGCTGACCGCGCACGGTTCGGTGCGGGTCCGGGCCACTGGTTATGGTCGATGCGTTCCGTTCCACGGCCTCTCGCCACCCCCTTTCAGGAGCCCACGATGACCGCCACCGACACGATGACCGCCGACGAACAGCGGGTCAGCTCTCTGGTCGACGAACTGCTGCGCGAGTTCCCGCCCAAGCAGGTCGATACCGTCACCTTCCTCGGTGCGCAGTTCGACAAGGGTCTGGCGTGGGTGCACTTCCCCGAGGGTCACGGCGGCCTTGGCCTCAACCCCAAGCTGCAGAAGCTCATCAACGAGCGCATCTTCGCCGAGGGGGCACCCAACCCGGTGTTCCGCAACCCCATCGGCCATGGCATGTGCGGCCCCACCGTGGTGGCCTGGGGCAGCGAAGAGCAGAAGCAGCGCTACCTGCGGCCCCTGTTCACCGGCGAGGAGATCTGGTGCCAGCTGTTCTCTGAGCCGGGCTCGGGTAGCGACTTCGCCGGCCTGTCGAGCAAGGGCGTGAAGGACGGCGACGAGTGGATCGTCAACGGCCAGAAGGTGTGGACCACCCTGGCCCACCTGAGCCGTTGGGGCCTGCTCGTCGTGCGCACCGACCCCGAGGCTGTGAAGCACGCGGGCCTCACTGCCTTCGTGGTCGACATGCACGACCCCACCGTGCAGACGCTGCCGCTGCGCCAGATGACCGGCGAGGCCGAGTTCAACGAAGTGTTCTTCACCGACACCCGCATCGCCGACAAGGAGATGCTGGGCAAGCCCGGCGACGGCTGGCGCGTGAGCCTCACCACGCTCATGAACGAGCGCGTCTCCATCGGTGGCGCGATCCCGCCGAAGGGCTCGGGCACCATCGCCCACCTGATGAAGGCCTGGGCCGACGCGCCGGAGTGGAAGAAGGACGAAGCCACCCGCGACGAGGTGATGAAGCTGTGGGTGCGTGCCGAGACCCTGCGCCTCACCAACATCCGTGCCAACCAGAACCGCAAGATGGGCGACCCAGGCCCCGAGGGCAGCATCGGCAAGATGGCGTTCGCCAACCTCAACAAAGACATCTACGAGTGCCTCATGGGTGTCATGGGCGCCGATGCCCTGCTGTACGGCAGCTACGAGATGGTGCGCCCCGAGCACGCCATGGAGTACCACACCCCGCAGAAGGCGTTCCTGCGCAGCCGCGCCAACTCCATCGAAGGTGGCACCACGGAAGTGATGCTCAACATCCTTGGCGAGCGCGTCCTCGGCCTCCCCGGCGATGTCCGCGTCGACCGCGATGTTCCCTGGAGCAAGGTGCCGCGTAACTAGACGAACGCCCACAGGCTGTCGACCCATCGTGTAGAAAGCGAGCGTGAGAAGTATCCGTTCATCGACTCGCAGTTCACGCTTTGTGGGAGCGGCCCTCGCACTGGCGTTGCTCGTTCCAGCGTGTGGCTCCGACTCCGAGCAGAGCGCCCCACTGGCGCAGGAGGGTCGGTTGCTGTCGATGCTGGCAGCGTTGCCGCCGGCCCAGGAAGGCGACGGCGCAAGGTCCACCTACGTGATCGGCGACGTCGACGCCGCAGTTGAACTCTCTGGGTTCCCTCCTCCTTCCGGTGCGGCGGCGCAGTCCGACGACGACATCCGTGCCTGGTTGTCCGACATCTCGGGCACCCGCGTCGGCCAGCCTCCTGGGCCCGTTCGTCTGCAACTACCATTGCGGAGCCTCCAAACTGCTCCTGCTGCAGCGGCGCGGGATCTCGGGTGGTCGTTCGTTGGCGTGCACCGATATGCGTGGCAGTTCTACGGATCCTGGGCGGTCGTCGACACCGACGCAACCGCAGACGATCTGACCGCAGCGCTCGGGGCCGACACGAACGGCGTGTGGGCACTAGGTGCCGAGAGCGAGAGCCTTGCGTACGAGGACGGGTTTCCCGAACTGACCTCGGTTCGGTTGGGTATCGACGACGGATTGCTGATGTGCGCAGGCGATGCGGCGACCGTCGCGACATTTCTCGCCGACGGGCCCTCGCTCGCCGACAACCCTGCCTACGTCGAGGCCTTGCGGCCACTCGATGCGCTCGGCGCATATCAGGCGGTGGTGCTGCAAGCGGAGCCCTTCTCATTGGAGTCCTACCAGCGGGTCAATACGAGGGCCAGCCAGGCTGATCTCGACGCCCGCGCCGCTGAGCCCGTGCCAGGGCGGTTCGACACCCTCGCAATCGGGCAGACGGTGGTGGACGGGGAGGCCGTGACAACGTTCGTGTACCGCCACGCCGACGCCGCTTCGGCCGCAGCGAACGCCGAGCGCATCGAGGAAGTATTCCGTACTGGGCGGTCAGTACGTGGGAACCTGCCGTACAGCCAGCAGTTCGCAGTCGAGTCGGTGGCGACGGACGGCAACCTCGTGATCGTCACCACCGTGGGGGAGGGCAATCCGCTCAATCTGCTGGTCAACCTCGAGAATCCCGTCATGTGGCGTTAGGCCACGCCGGGACGGAGTCCGCCCCCCGAAACGGGTCTGGTGGGGGTAAAACCCTGGCTCAGGCGCTGCGCAGCAACACGCCCAGGAACAGCGCGGCCAGCGCGGTGAGGGCACCGAGTGCGCCACCGACGGCGAGTGCCGCCTTGCTCTTGCCGTTGGTGTGCACGGCGGCGAACACGCCGCTGGCGATGGCCATGGCGATGTGGAACAACACAGTGCCCTGATACTCCGAGCTGGCGGCGCTGATGTCGACGGCCATGAGGCTCCACATACCCGTGAGCACGGTGAGCCCGAAGGCCGGCCACGCCACCCGACCGAAGGCCTGGGCGATCACCTTGGTGGTGCCGGGCGACGCTCTGCGCACCGCGGGCACGATGCCGGCGAGGGCGAACTGGCCGCCCACCCACACGGAGGCGAACAGCACGTGCAGGAAGATGCGGATGGTGGTGGCCGACGGCGACAGCATGCGGCCAGGCTAGGCAGAGTGCAGGGTGGCGAGCACATCGCTGGCCGCCAGCCCACGGTCGTCGAACGTGTTCGACACGTGTGACGGCCCACCGCACATTGCGGCTGCAGCCACCCCGATGGCGGCCTGCAGATCGCGGATGTTGCGCGGCGGGGGGAAGTACTCGTCTTCCTCGGTCACCCTCACGGTCTCGACGCCGCGGGTGGGGGAGAGGAACGCGATGATCTCGTCGACCAGCTCCTCGGGGGCCGATGCGCCGGCCGTGACGCCGACGGTGCCGTGCAGGTCGGCGGGAAGTTCATCGACCGAGTTGACCCTGAACACCCGCGGGCAGCCTGCCTCGATGGCCAGCTTCTCCAGTGCCCGGGTGTTGGACGAGTTCGACGACCCGATCACCACGATGGCGTCGCACCTCGTGGCCATGGCCATCAGGGCCGACTGCCGGTTGGTGGTCGCGAAGCACAGGTCGCTGCGGCCGGGCGACCACACCTCGGGGTAGCGCTCGCGCACCGCCACGGCCACACCCTCCCAATCGCGGTGCGACAGCGTGGTCTGCGCCAAGAGGGCCACCGGCTCGTCGAACTGGGGGAGTGCCTCCACCTCGGCCACGCTCTCCACCCGGCTGATGGCCTGCGGAGCCACCGCCATGGTGCCCACGGCCTCCTCATGACCTTCGTGGCCCACGTAGACGATGCGGTAGCCCTTGCCGGCACGCACCTTCACCTCATGGTGCACCTTGGTGACGAGCGGACACACGCTGTCGACTACGTAGCTGCCACGTGCCCTTGCCGCCGCCACCACTTCGGGGGCCGAGCCATGCGCGGAGAGCATGATGGGCCGCCCCTCGGGCACATCGGCAATGTCGTCGACGAACACCACACCCTGGGCCTCGAAGCGCTGCACGACGATCTTGTTGTGCACGATCTCGTGGTAGCAGTACACGGGCGGGTCGAAGCTGCGCACCATCCAGGCCAATGCCTTGATGGCCATCTCCACCCCGGCGCAGAAACCACGCGGTTCGGCGAGTAGCACCTGGTCGACGGCCATGCCGGGCAGGCTACAAGCGGTTAGCTGGGCACGAGAATCGCAACGTCGGGATGGGCCGCTGCGAGCCCGTTGTCGAGGGTGGCCAAAGCGGCCCCGTGCTGACGCGCCAGTTCAGCCAGGTAGCAGTCGGTGATCTGGCGGTGGCCAACCACTCCCCGAAGAGCCCGCGCTGTGAAGTGTGCATCGTCGGGCCACCACTCGTGGCGAGGGTCGGCTTCGACCGCCTGCAGCAGTGTCAGAGCGTCGGTCGCGTGCACTCCGAAACGTAACAGCGTTCGCAGTAGCGCCCCCTGGGTGATGGGCGACGTGGCGAGCGCGCCCTCCCAGTCGGCCGCCCATGCCCCAGCCGCAGCGTGGTGAACGTGGTCCTCCACCATGAGTGCGATCAGCACATTGGCATCGAGCAGGGCGGTGGTGGTCATTCGTCGTCGAGCGCTCTCACGTCGTCGGCGGTGATGACCCTTCCCACTCGGATGGTGGGAAGGCCCGCTGCGCTTCGACCGAATGCCGCGGCCGGAGGTGGACCGTCAAGTGCCTGCTCCAACAGGTCGTTGATGGCCTGACTGATGGTTTGGCGTCGATCGCGTGCAACTGACTGTGCGCGGGCATGCAGATCGGGGCGAATGTCGATCGTCGTGCGCATGTCTGCATCATACGCGTCAGCGCGTCATGATGACCACCGGCTGGTCGCATGGCTCGCTAGCCTGGCGATATGTCGTTGCCCACGGTTGTCGCGGTGGCGCCCGAGTCGCCAGCGGCCGCGGCGGGTGTGGCAGTCGGCGACGTCGTGGCCAGCATCAACGGGGTGGTGCCCCGCGACGTCATCGAATGGCGCTTTGCCGCCGACGACGCTGAAGTGGTGCTCGAGGTACAGCGTGGTGGGCTTGAGCTCACCATCGAAGTCGTCAAGGCCGCGGGCGAAGCGCTGGGGGCCGAGGTGAGCAGCGCGGTGTTCGACCGCGTGCGTACCTGCGACAACCACTGCGAGTTCTGCTTCATCTACCAACTGCCCAAAGGCATGCGGAAGAGCCTGTACCTGAAGGACGACGACTACCGACTGAGCTTCCTGTACGGCAACTTCACCACGCTCACCCGTTTCACCGAAGCCGACCTGGAGCGAGTGGTGAGCGAGCGGCTGAGCCCGCTCAATGTGAGCATTCACGCCACCGACCCAGAGGTGCGCAGCCAGATGTTGCGCAACCCGCGTGGAGGAATGAGCTTGCGGTGGCTGCGTGCGCTGCTGGATCACGGCATTGAGGTGCACGGGCAGATCGTGCTGTGCCCAGGTGTGAACGACGGGCTGGTGTTCGAGCGCACCATGGCCGGGGTGCTCGATCAGTACCCCGAGTTGCAGTCGGTGGCGGTGGTGCCGCTCGGGCTCAGCCGGTTCAACCCCGAGGCCAACATGCGCCTGCACACGCCAGCGGAAGCGCAGGCGATGGTGACGGCTGTGCACGAGTGGCAGCAGGTGTTCCTGCGCGTGCTCGGTCGCCGCATGGTGTTCGCCGCCGACGAGTACTACCTGATGGCCGGTGAGCCGTTCCCGCAGGCCGACGCGTACGAAGGCTTCGGCATGTACGAAGACGGCATCGGCATGGCGCGCACGTTCGAGATGGAGTGGCACGGAACAGTCAGCAGCCCCACGGGCCCGCAGGCGGGGTTCTTCGCCTGGGTCGACGGCGCCCCGGCCGAGGGGTACCGGGCGCCGCGCAACCCCGCGGGCGACACC
>DMQJ01000323.1:0-147 GCA_003455715.1 Acidimicrobiaceae bacterium
GTGGGCCAACGAACACGGCCTGCACACCGCCGTCCCCCCGTCATCGCCATAGCCCGTCCCCCTTGGAGGGTTTGCTGCATAGGGCGACCCTTGGAGGGTTTGGTGCGCGCCTGGAGGTACGGAAAACCCTCCAAGCAGAAAACCCTC
>DMQJ01000323.1:329-9229 GCA_003455715.1 Acidimicrobiaceae bacterium
CTCCAAGCAGAAAACCCTCCAAGGCAGGTAACCCTCCACGGCGGCGGTGCGGCGGGCGTTGGTTCAGGCGCGGCGGACGATGGTGACGGTGCCCGCGGCACCGTCGACGGCAACGATGTCGCCTTCGTGGATGATGCGGGTGGCGTCGTGCACCAGTACCACGCACGGAATGCCGAACTCGCGAGCAACGGTGGCGGCGTGCGACAGCATTCCCCCGGTTTCCACCACCACGGCGCCCGCGGGGACGAACAACGGCGTCCACGGTGTGTCGGTGAACGGTGCCACCAACACGTCGCCGGGTTCGATGTCGCGGGCGAAAGCGGCCTCGGTGTTGAGGATGATGCGTGCCGGGCCGGTGGCTGAGCCCGCGCTCACCCCCAATCCGGTGAGTTCGGTGCCGGCCGCGCCAGCGTTGTCGGCCACCTTCTTGCGCCGCGTCGGTTTGGGGTCGCCCACCCACGAGTCGGGGAGCACGTAGTCGGCGGCCTGAGTGCGACGCTTGCGGCGCTGGGCCAACGTGGCAGCGGCGGGTGCGGCGCCCTTGCCCTTCACCATCGCGTCGACTTCGCTGTACGTGCAGTACAGCATGTCGTCGGCGGTCTTGAGAAGGCCCGCGGCCACCAGCCCGTCGGCAGTGGCGAGCAGGGGAGGCCGCAGGCGACGGGTGGAGAGCACCCACACCGCCTTGGTGAGCTCGCGCATCGCGGTGAACCGCTGGGCTTCGGCCAGCGCGCCATCGAAGGCCTCGCGCATGGAGGGAGCCAGCGACTTGCGCACGCTGCGCTCGAGCGCCACTCGCGTCGCAGCTGCCTTCTTCACCTGCGCAGCGGGCGACTCCGAGGCCTTCAACGCCATCATCGACTTCACCTGCGACACCACGAACGTCGGGTCGTCGCCCCAGTCGGGCACCGACGGGTCGGCTTCGCCCTGCACGCGGAAGCCGTAGCGGAAGATGAACTCGTCGAACTCGTCGGCGAAGGCCTGCCAGCCCTTGTCGGGCGGCGCCGACAGCGCCTGCAGCACGGCCGTCGCATCGCCAGCCTCCACCACCTTGCGAACCGATGCATGTGTGCGGGCCACGGCGGCCAGCTTGTAGAGCGCCAGCGCCGGCTTGGAGCTCTCCACCTCGCCGAGGCCGCTGCACAGGCCGACGATGGTGTTCGGGTCGCCGCCGCCTGCGGCGATGACCCCGGCGAGCACCACCTGCTTCTCGCCTGCCGCGGTGCTCACCACGAGGTGGCGGTTGAAGGTGTCGATGCTGAGCGGCCGCAGGTCGTGGAATCGCTTCCACGCCTTCTTCAACGGCAACACGCGATCGTCTGCGGCCTGTGTGCCGAGCCGCTCTTCGTACAACATCTCCTGGATGGCACGGCTCTCCGCCTCGGCGGCCTCTCGTTGCTCGTGGGCGATGGCCCGCGCCGCGGCAACTTCGTCGGCCGGTGCGGTGACCAACAGGCGGAGTGCATCGGAACTGCCGGCCATGAACTGCCCGGCCATCGCTGCCGCGATGTCGGGATCGAGGCAACTCATCGCTGCCACCGAGTAGCCCACGTTGAGCGTGAGGCGCCCAGCGGTGATGCCGAAGAAGTTGCCCACCGGAGGCTTGAAGTGCTTGATGCGCCGGCCGCTCGGGTATGCGCCCATGAGGGTGGTGAGGCTGCGGTGCTCCATGTCGGAGTAGTACGTGGCGATGAACGGCGTGAGAATCCCGGGGATCACCTCCCCGCCGTTGGTGGTGGTCCACACGTCGTACCGAGGATTCGCCTCGGTGTCCCACTCAGTTCTGAATGCCCCCATGGCCTGCAGTTTCGCGCATCCGCACGCCGGGCGGCGCCGGTACTGCCCATCGCGCACGCCAGAGTGGTTTACTTCCTGTCGATGTCGCGCCACCTCACCGTTGCCGCCGCCCAGATGGGGCCCGTGCAGAAGCACCACACCCGCGCCGAGGTGGTTGACCGGCTCATCGCCATGCTGCGTGAAGCTCATCGCATGGGAGCCGAGTTGGTGGTGTACCCCGAGTTGGCGCTCACTACGTTCTTCCCGCGCTGGTTCGTCGACGACATCAGCGAGGCCGACCACTGGTACGAGCGGTCGATGCCCAACGATGCCACCCAGCCCTTGTTCGACGAAGCCAAGCGGCTCGGCGTGGGCTTCTGCCTCGGTTACGCGCACCTCGAGGAGGGTGTCGATGGCAGCGTGCACCGCTGGAACGTGCAGACCCTGGTGGAGCGCGACGGGTCGGTGGTGGGCACCTACAAGAAGACGCACATCCCCGGGCACGAGCACCACGAACCCGACCGTCCGTTCCAGCACGCCGAGCGGTACTACTTCGAGCCGTCACCGGAGGGCTTCCCGGTATGGCGAGCCTTCGGCGGGGTGGTGGGCATGGCCATCTGCAACGACCGCCGCTGGCCCGAGACCTACCGAGTGATGGGGTTGCAAGGCGTGGAGTTGGTGCTCATCGGCTACAACACGCCCATCCATTACGTGCCCGACCCCAGCCAAGACATCCTGCAGGGTTTCCACAACGCGCTCGTCATGCAGGCCGGGGCGTATCAGAACGGCACGTGGGTGGTGGGTGTCGCCAAGGGTGGGGTGGAGGAAGGCGTCGACTCGCTGGGCCAGAGCATGATCGTGGCCCCCAGCGGACAGATCGTGGCCCAAGCGCTCACCACCGACGACGAGGTCATCGTTGCTCGCTGCGACCTCGATTGGTGCGCGAAGTACAAGGGCACCCTGTTCGACTTCGACCGCTACCGTCGCCCTGAGGTGTACGGCCGCATCACCGGCCAGCGCGGCGTCGTCGCCCCCGACTGACCGCCGAACCCCCATGTCGCTGCTCGACGCGTTCTTCATCCTGCTTGCCGGCATCGGCGCGGGCACCATCAACGCTGTTGTCGGGTCGGGCTCGCTCATCACCTTCCCAACGCTGGTGGCCCTCGGCTACCCACCGCTGTTGTCGAACGTGTCGAACAACGTCGGGTTGGTGCCCGGTTCGCTCAGCGCGGTGTACGGCTATCGGCGCGAGCTGGTGGGGCAGATGCCTCGGCTGCGGCGCCTGGTTCCGGCTTCGCTGGTGGGCGCAGCGACGGGTTCCACACTGCTGCTCGTGTTGCCCAGTGATGTGTTCGACGTCGTGGTCATCGTGCTGGTGGCGCTGGCCCTGGTGCTCGTGGTCACCGGGCCGCGCATCTCCGCGTGGGTGGCGCGGCGTCGCGGCGAGGGCCACCCCGGCCACACCACCGTCACCATGCCGCTCATCGGGCTGGTGGCCGCCGCGGGCGTGTACGGCGGGTACTTCGGCGCGGCGCAGGGCATCATCCTCACGGCCACGCTCGGGGTGTTCGTCGACGATCACCTGCAGCGCCTCAATGCGTGCAAGAACGTGTTGGCGCTCACGGTCAACACGGTGGCCGCCGTGGTGTTCATTGCCAGCACCTCCATCGACTGGAAGGTGGTCGGGGTCATCGCTGTCGGGTCCACCATCGGGGGTCTGTTGGGGTCGCGGTACGGCCGCCGTTTGCCGCCCAATGCGCTGCGCGCCGTCATCGTGGCGGTGGGCCTGGTGGCACTGGTGCGGTTGCTCGCCTGAGCGTTACCCCGACGCCCCGGCGCAGGGGCGGTCCGTTACGCTGCAGCCATGGACAACACCTCGTTTCCGCCCCCTTCGCTGCCCGCTCCCGAGCCAAGCCAGGCGGCGGCCTCGATGATTCCGGTGGAGCCCGTCGTGGCTCCGAAGAAGCCACGCAAAGGTCTGCTCATCGGTGGCGCTGTAGCCGTTGCGGCGCTCGTCGGTGGTGGCGTGTTCGCCCTTACCCGTGGCGACGATTCGTCGACCGGTGGCGGCGGCGGTGGGGCGGCCTACTCCCTCACGGCAGCAGCAGCCGCTGCCCAGGAGGCCACCAACGTCGGCTACGAGATGAAGGTGTCGGCGGGTGGTTTCGACATCGAGATCAACGGCCGCATGGACACGGCCAACCAGTTGATGGCGATGAACATGGAGATGCCGATGATGGGCTCCATCGAGTCCATCGTCGACCTCAAGAACCAGGTGATGTACATCAATGCCGCTGCCATGGGCCTCGGTTCGGAAGCGCCTACGCCGTGGATCAGTGCCGACATGACGCAGATGCCCAACGGTGGGGTTGACGCCCTCGGTGCGGGCACCAGCAACCCGCTCGACATCTCCAAGGCCTTCGAGCAGGCCGACTCGGTGGAGGAGATCGGCCTCGAGACCATCGACGGCGAACAACTGAAGCACTACAGGGTGACGGTGTCGACCTCAGCCGCAGTGGCAGCCGACCCGAGCCTGCAACAGCAACTCGACCAGCTTGGCGGCGAGTTCCCCGAAGAGATCGTGTACGACGTGTGGGTCACCGAAGACAACCTGCTGCGGCTGATGAAGTTCGAGATCGAGGCAGCCGGCCAGACCGTGGCGATGGAGATGCGGCTCACCGCGCTCGGCACCATCGACCCCATCGTCATCCCGCCCGCCGACGAGGTCACCGACATGACCGAACAGATGGCGGGCTGATTGCTGGCTGAACACATCGTTCACACGCTTGTCGCCGCGCCCGCTCGCATGTTGGCCCCGACTTTGACAAAATGTAAACCGTGACCGTCGAGTTCCACCTCAACGGCGTGCCGGTGTCGGTGCGCGACGACCATCCGCACCTGTTGGCGGCACTGCGTGAGGAGCTCGACGTCACCTCGCCGAAGGACGGCTGCTCGCCTCAGGGCCAGTGCGGGTGTTGCACGGTGCTGGTGGATGGCAAGGCCGTGGTGAGCTGCACCCAGCCGGTGGCGAAGGCCGCGGGGAAGCAGGTGGTCACTCTCGAAGGTGTCGACCAGGGCGAACGCCAGCGCTTCGCCGATGCGTTCGCCGCGTGCGGCGGCCTGCAGTGCGGGTACTGCATTCCCGGCATCGTCATGCGCGCCAAGTCGCAGATCGACAAGAAGGGCGCGACGCTCGAACGCGACGACATGGCCCGCCATCTCGGCGCCCACCTCTGTCGGTGCACCGGATACGTGAAGGTGCTCGACGCCATCGAGGCGGTTGCCAAGGGCACCACGGTCGACCCCGCGCCACCTGGCGGTGTTGGCACCAGCGGCGCCAAGTACGAGGCGGCCGAGCTGACCCTTGGCGACCGCGGCTACGTCGACGACATCCGGGTGCCGGGCATGCTGCACGCCGCGCTGCATCTCACCGCACACGTGCGCGCCGATGTGCGCCGCATCGACACCTCGAAGGCTGCTGCTGCGCCGGGCGTGGTGGCCGTGTTCACTGCCGCCGACATCCCCGCGGCGCAGTACGTCGGCATCATCTACAAGGACTGGCCGATCTTCATCGGCGAGGGGCAACGCACGAGCTATGCGGGCGATGTGCTGGCCATCGTGGTCGCCGAGACGAAGCAGCAGGCGCGGGCGGCGGCGAAGTTGGTGGAGGTGGAGTACGACGTGCTGCGCCCCATCACCGACCCGGTGGCCGCCATCACCGACCCCGAGGTGGCGGTGTACGGCACCACCAGCAACGTGCTGTCGGTGAGCGCCTATGCACGCGGCGAGGTGCCGGTCGACGAGGCATTGGCCGCGAGCGCGCACACCGTGCACGAGGTGTTCCAAACCCAACGCATCGAGCACGCCTTCCTCGAGCCCGAGAGCACGCTCGCCGTGCCCACCGAGGGGCCCGACGGCTCGCTGCACCTGCACGTCTACTCCGGCGGCCAAGGCGTGTGGGACGACCGCGACCAGATCGCCGCCATCCTCGGGGTCGGCAACGACGCCGTCACGGTGGAATTGGTGAGCAATGGCGGAGCCTTCGGCGGCAAGGAAGACATGAGCAACCAGGGGCAGACTGCGTTGGCCGCGTGGCTGCTGCGCCGGCCGGTGAAGTGCACCCTGTCGCGCGAGGAGAGCTTCCTCATCCACGCCAAGCGCCACCCGATTCGCCTCGAGTACTGGGCGGGCTGCGACGCCGACGGCAATCTCACGGCGTTGAAAGTGCGCGGCATCGGCGACTCTGGTTCGTACGCCAGCGTGGGCATGAAGGTGCTCGAGCGTGCGGCGGGGCACGCGAGCGGCCCGTACCGCGTGCCGGCCATCGACGTGGAGTGCATTGCGGTGCGCACCAACAACCCGGTGTGTGGTGCCTTCCGCGGCTTCGGCGCCAACCAGGCCCAGTTCGCGATGGAAGGTGTCATCGACCGGCTGGCCGAGCAGGTGGGCATCAGCGGGTGGGAGATGCGCAAGCGCAACGTCATCCACCCCGGCGAGGTGTGGGGCCCGGGCCAGATCATGGACGACGGGTGCGCGGGCGCCGAGGAGTGTCTCGACCGCGCCAAGCCCCACGTTGATGCTGCGCTCGCTGCGGGCAAGGCCGTCGGCATCGGCCTCGGGTTGAAGAACTCGGGCCTGGGCAACGGGTTGCGCGAGGTGTGCGCGGCGGTGGTGCGGTTCCGCAGCCCCGAACCCGGCGAGACCGTGGGCAAGGTGGAGGTGCGCCACGGGTTCACCGAGATGGGGCAGGGCGTGCACACGGTGGCGCTGCAGACGGCCGTCACCGAGTTGGGTATCGATCCGTCGCGCATCGAGGTCATCGTCGACACCACCCGCCAACTGGGCTTCGGGCAAACCACGGGCAGCCGCGGCACGCTCATGGTTGCCGCCAGCGTGCAGAAGGCGTGCGAGGTGGCGCGGGCAGCCGGGTGCACGCCCGACGTCGATCACTTCGCCGAGCACGTCGTCGACTGGACCCAGAAGCTGGGCGACCCGGCCGTCCCCAACCCCACCATCCACGCCGCGTTCGGTTACGCCGTGCAAGTGGTGGTGGCCGACCGCGCGACCGGCGCCATCGAGAAGGTGGTGGCCATCCACGACGTGGGCAAGGCGGTGAACCCGCGGTTGTGCGAGGGGCAAATCGAGGGTTCGGTGCACATGGGCCTCGGCTATGCGCTCACCGAAGACTTCCCCAGCGACGAAAACGGTTTCCCCACCAACATGACCCTGCGCAGCCTGGGCATTCTGCGCCCGAAGGACGTGCCACACATCGAGGTGGAGTTGGTGGAGGTGCCGCAACCGAAGTCGGCCTACGGCATCAAGGGCGTGGGCGAGATCGGCTTGGTGCCCACTTCCGGCGCGGTGGCCGCGGCGATGCATATGGTGGATGGCCGGTGGCGCAACACCTTGCCGATGCGCAGCGGCGAGCCCGCCGATGCTGTGGCCGCAGCGGCGGTCGATTGAGGGTGGTTGCCGACGTGGGCGCGCTCGTCAGCGGTGAGTGTGCCCCGGGCTTCGAGGCGGTGGGTGAGGCGTTTGCTGCCAACTTCGCGGAGCGGGGCGAGGTGGGCGCCGCGGTGCACGTGCTGGTGGGCGGACAAGTGGTGGTCGACCTCGTTGGCGGCTGGGCCAACGAAGCGGGCACTCGCCCGTGGACGGCCGACACGCTGGTGAACGTCTACTCGGTCGGCAAGGGCCTGCTGTCGGTGCTGGTGCTGCAACTGGTGGATGCGGGGCTGCTGTCGCTCGACACGCCCATCTCGTCGGTGTGGCCTGAGTTCGCGGCGCATGGCAAGGAGCGGGTGACGGTGCGCGACGCGTTGTGTCACCGGGCTGGCGTGCCGGCGATTCGTGAGCCCCTCACCGACGCTGACCTGTCCGACTGGGAGCGCATGACCTCTGCGCTGGCGGCGAGCGAGCCGTGGTTCGCCCCCGCCGACGGCCACGCGTACCACACCAACACATTCGGCCATCTGCTCGGTGAGGTGGTGCGGCGTGTGACGGGCCAGATGCCGGGGGAGCGGTTGCGGGAGATCGCCGCACCCATCGGGGCCGACGTGTGGTGGGGGCTGAGCGACGCCGAGTTGGCCCGGTGCGCCGATGTCATCTGGGCGCCGGCGCGGCCGTTGCCAGGCGTCGACCCGCACTCGTTGGAGGGCGCCGCACAGATGCTCGCGCTCGGCTACTTCAACCCGCCCGGCTACTCGTCGCAGGGTGTGGTGAACACCGAGGCGTGGCGTCGGGCGCAGGTGCCCGCCACCAACGGCCACGGCTCGGCCAGCGGTGTGGCGCGGTTCTACGCGGCGGTCATCGGTGCGCTGCCGGGGCATGCACCACTGGTGTCGCTGGGTTTGATGGCCGAGGCCGCCCGCGTGCACAGCGACGGTTTCTGCCCGGTGCTGGGAGAAGAGGTGCAGTTCGGCCTGGGGGTCACGCCGACGACGGCACGTCGGCCGTTGGGCACCTCGCCGCGCAGCTTCGGCCACTTCGGCACCGGCGGGGCGCTCGGGTTCGCCGACCCCGATGCCGGCCTGGCGTTCGGCTACGTGATGAACCACGTCATTCCCCGCTGGCAGAGCAGCCGCAACCGGGCGCTCATCGACGCGCTGTACTCGGCGCTGTAGGTTCGCAACCGTGAGTGCCGTCACCGCAGGGCTCGTGTGCAGCCACCATCACCTGTACTCGGCGTTGGCCCGCGGCATGCCCGCGCCGCCGCAGCAGCCCACGTCGTTCCTGCAGATCCTCGAGCAGGTCTGGTGGCGTCTCGACGTCGCCTTGGATGAGGAGATGCTTCGCTGGTCGGCGATGCTCGGTGCCACCGAAGCGTTGCTGTGTGGCACCACCGCCATCGTCGACCACCACGAGTCACCGTCGTGCATCGAGGGGTCACTGTCGATCATCGCCGACGCGTGCGCGGAGGTGGGTGTGCGCACCAACCTCGCCTACGGGGTCACCGATCGTCACGGCGCCGACGGTGCTCGGCGAGGGTTGGCGGAGAACGAACGGTTCCTGCGTGGCGGGGGCCGCGGCATGGTGGGCGTGCACGCCGCGTTCACCTGCACCGACGACACGATGGCCGCGGCCGCAGGCTTGGCCGCCGACCTTGGCGTGGGCGTGCACATCCA
>DMQJ01000395.1 GCA_003455715.1 Acidimicrobiaceae bacterium
TGGTCGGCCCGGTGGCCCCGCCGTCGCCTCCGCCCTCGCCGCCAGCGGCAACGGTGGTGGTGGGGGCTGCGGTGGTGGTGACGGCGTCGTCGCCGTCGTCGGAACACGCGGCAGCGCCCACAGCGAGCAGGGTGACGAAGGCGATCGCGCGCCGTGAGGCGCGACGCTGGTGATGGGACTGATAGCTCATGGACACGTGGGCGACGCTACCGATCACCCTCATCGGCAGGCAGGGGCTGGTGGCCACACGCGCGAGGGACCAAAGTCCCTACGCCCTACAGTGCCACCATGGTTGACCTGGAGCGCGAGTACTCGCCGAGCTCGCGCGCGGGTGGCTCCGCCGAGCCCCACGTGCAGCGCTACCGCGACGAAAGCGAACGTGCGGCCACGACGATCAGGTCGTCGCTGCAGACGTCGCATGGGTCGCTGGTGGTGCCTGCAGGCACCGGGGCGCCGTTGCTGGTCTTCGTGCACGGTGGCTACTGGCAGGCGCTCTCTGCGTCGGCGTCCCTCTTCCTAGGGCCGGGTGCCGCAGCGGCAGGGTGGGCCTACGCGGCCATCGAGTACACGATTGCCCCGGAGGGGTCGATCGAGCAGATGGTGGGGGAGGTGGCGGCGGAACTGGCGGCCGTGTCGGCGCTGGCACCGGCCCCTTCGCACATCGTCGTTGCCGGGCACTCTGCTGGTGCTCACCTGGTGGCCATGGCCACACTGGCTGCCGTACCACCCGTTGCCGTCGACCGTGTGGTGTTGGTGAGCGGCGTCTTCGATCTCATCCCGCTCGTGCGCACCACGGTGAACGAGGCGCTCGGACTCACCGAAGCGGCTGCAATGGCGCTGAGCCCGCAGTTCTTGCCAGTTGAGGGCGTGCAATCAGGCCGGCCCGAGACGGTGGTGGTGTGGGGCGACGCCGACACGAGTGCATTCCGTGCCCAGAGCCGCCACTACGCAGAGCGCTTGGCTGCCAGCGGAGTGACCGTCACCGCGCTGGAGTGCGCCGGGCGCCACCACTTCGACGTCGTCGACGACCTGGTTGCCCCCACCACTGCGCTCGGCGCGGCAACGCTCGGGCCATTCACTCCCTGACGGCCGCTCACTCGCGGACGATGTAGTACTGCACGGGCCCACCCGCCAGTGGGGCCAACTCCAGATGAACGCGGAACGAGCCGCGGTCCCCGCGCACGTCGACCGTGCCCGACGTGGTCGAGGTTGGATTCAGGGCAGCCAACTCAAACGGCCCGTACCTGGCCACCAGTGCACCAGCCGCAGCGGCCCGGCGCGGGAACGCATCGTCGGGCTCGACGTTGTCGGCGAACAGGGCACGGGCACGATCGTCGTCCCAGTCGTTGAGCAACGCAACCAGTTCGTGCGCTCTGGTACCGAGCGTGAGTGAGCGGTTCGAGGGCGGCGCCGACACCTCATCGTCGCTGTGCAGTGCGACGAGCATCTCCATGGTGAGCGCGCTCATGGGGGCGTAGGTGGTGTTGGCGAGGGCGATGGCACCCGTGCCGCGCCCACTGAACCACCGCATGTTGCTGCCATAGCCGGGCAGGCCTCCGGCGTGGGCCACGACGGTGCCCAGTTCGGCGTCGTCGCGCAGGTTGAGCCCGAATCCATAGCCGGCTGGGCACGTGCGGCCGGCCACGGTGCTGAGCCCGATGTAGGTGTTCACCCGCTGCATCTCACGCCGACTGGCGGGCGACAGGCCCACCCAGTGGGTGGCGTCAGGTCGCGACACGGCGTCGTCGAGCCACGCCACCCATTTGGCCAGGTCGGTGACGCAACTCCACAGCCCGCCCATCGGCGCGATCTCGCCGTCGCCCAGTAGCGGCGTGCCCTCGGGCACCGACACGCCGTCGACCACACGATGAGGGCGAGCCCAGTCGTCGTGGTCGGGCTGCACCCAGGTGGTGCGCGTGAGGCCCAGTGGGCCGAGCAGCCGCTCGCTCACGTGCGCCTGCACCGGGCGGCCGGTGACGCGCCGCACTACTCGCCCGACCATCGCGAACCCGAGGTTCGAGTACTCGTACGTGCTGCCCGGCAGCGCCGCGAACGCTGGGCCAGCGGCGTAGACGCGGTCGATGTCGGCCTCGGAGATATCGAGGTGACGGTCGGCCCACGCGTCGTCGGTGGCCATGCCTGCGGTCATCGACAACAGGTGGCGCAACGTGATCGGCGCCGAACCGGGCGGGCCGGTGACGGTCTGCAACTCCGGGGCGTACTCGCCAACGGGCACCTCGAGCGAGAGGAGGCCTTCGTCGCGCAGGCCGAGCACGGCTGCCGTCGTGAAGCTCTTGGTCATCGAGGCGATGCGGTACACCGTGTTCGGGGTGCCGTTGTGCGCGACCAGTTCACCGTCGCGCACCACTCCCCATGAGACGGAGGGGCAGTGGTGGGTTGCGGCGCTTGCCTGCGCCAGTGCCGCAAGCCTTTCGGCCGTCGACGGTTTCACAGCGCCTCGGTGATGGCAGCGAACAGTTCGTCGTAGGTGTGGGTGGGCGGGAACTGGGGGAACTGCGCGGCGATGCTGTCGGGGGCATGGAACCAGAAGCCGGCGTGCGCGGCGCCGAGCATGGCCGAGTCGTTGAAGCTGTCGCCGGCAGCCACGACTCGGTAGTTGAGCGCCCGGAAGGCTTCCACCGCGTGGCGCTTCTGGTCGGCCTGGCGGAGGCGGTAGTCGACGATGCGATCGTTCTCCACGATCAACTGGTGGCAGAAGATGGTGGGCATGCCGAGGTGGCGCATCAACGGCGCGGCGAACTGCTCGAACGTGTCGCTGAGGATGATCACCTGGGTGCGAGCGCGCAGGGCATCGAGGAAGTCGCGGGCGCCCTCCATCGGCTCGAGCCCGGCGATGACATCGGCGATGAGGCTCATCGTCAGCCCATGCTCGGCGAGGATGGCCAGACGGCCCTTCATGAGCACGTCGTAGTCGGGTTCGTCGCGTGTGGTGCGCCGCAACTCGGCGATGCCGGTGCGCTCGGCGACGGCGATCCAGATCTCGGGCACCAGCACCCCTTCGAGGTCGAGGGTGACGATGGTCTGCTGGGAGATGTCGGCTGCGCTCACGGTGGCCTATTCTTCCCCAACCACGCTCCGGCCGCGAAGAGGGGATCTGCCATGCCGATCAGCACCATGTCCAGCACGATGATGGACGACTACCAGCTCACGCTGCTGCCCATCCTGAAGTACGGGCGGCAGGTGCACGCGAACAGCAAGATCATCACGTTCACCGGCGCCGAAGGCGACGCCGGTTACCAGGTGGCCACGTTTGCCGAGGTGGCCGACCGGGCCGACCGCCTGGCCTCCGCGCTTGCCCGCCTCGGCGTGCAGCCCGGCGATCGGGTGGGCACGTTCATGTGGAACAACCAGACGCACATGGAGGCGTATCTGGCCATCCCGTGCATGGGCGCCATCCTGCACACGCTCAACATCCGCCTGTTCCCCGAGCAGTTGGCGTACGTCATCAATCACGCCGAAGACCGGGTCATCATCGTCGACGCGTCCATCGCACCGCTGTTGGCCCGTGTGCGCGACCAGCTCACCACGGTGCAGCACATCATCGTGAAGGGCCCGGGCGACGCGTCCTCGCTTGGTGAGGGCCTGCTCGACTACGACGAACTGCTGGCAGCCGAGCCCGGGGGGTACGACTACCCCGAGGTCACCGAGAACACCGGCGCCGCCATGTGCTACACGAGCGGCACCACCGGCAACCCGAAGGGGGTCATGTACAGCCACCGCAGCACGTACATGCACTCCTTCGCCGTCACCTCCACCGCCAACATCGCCCTGGCCGAGACCGATCGCATGCTGGTCATCGTGCCGATGTTCCACGCCAA
>DMQJ01000391.1 GCA_003455715.1 Acidimicrobiaceae bacterium
GCCGACGATCAGCCGGGGGTGCGGCCGCTGCACCGGCCGCGGGTGGGCGTCGATGCCGCTGAAGCGCACGGTCTCGCCGGCGAACGTGGGCGACTCGCTGCCCCACAGTTCGAGCATCGCGTCGAGGTACTCGTCGCAGCGCGCACCGCGGTCGTCGAACGGAATGCCGAGCGCCGCGAATTCTTGGTGCAGGTAGCCGGCCGCGTAGCCGAACCACAGCCGCCCCTTCGACACCACGTCGACGCTTGCCATCTCTTTGGCCAACACGAGTGGGTTGCGCTGCGGAAGGATGATGATGCCGGTGGCGAGCGCGATGCTGCTGGTGTGGGCGGCGATGTAGGCGAGCGCCACCGCCGGGTCGAGCATCGGCAAGTGCGGGGGTGCGGGCGACGGCGGTGCCTGCGGGTCGGGCAGCACCACGTGCTCGCCCGTCCACACCGAGTCGAACCCGGCGGCCTCCGCTGCCTGCGCAGCTCGAACCGACGAGTCGGGGTCGGCGAGAGCACCGTTGTTGATTCCGAACAGTCCGAAGCGCATGCCGCCCATGATGCCCGATTCTCCCCTTGCCTGCTGTGAGCCGGTCTCGTAGGCTGCGCCGGTGGCGCGTGGAGGAGAACCGACTCTGATCTTCGAGACGGTGCATGGTTCGACCGCGTTCGGGCTCGCCCGCGACGGTTCCGATGTCGACCTCAAGGGCATCGTCATCGGGCCGCCAGCGTGGTACCTCGGATGGCGGGGCGGGCCGGAGCAGGTCGATCTGTCGCCCGACCACGTTCGCTACGAGATCCGCAAGTTCGTGAGGCTCGCTGCCGAGGCCAACCCGACAGCGATCGAGATGCTCTTCGTCGGTCCACAACACCACCGAACCGTCACGGCTGCCGGCCAACGTCTGCTCGACGCTCGGAACGAGTTCGTTTCGAAGCGGGTCGCGGATCGGTTCGGGCGGTATGCGCTGTCGCAGTTGAAGAGGATTCGCACACATCGCGGCTGGCTCCTGGACCCGCCACGGTCGGCGCCGACCCGCGCCATGTTCGGGCTGCCTGAGCGCACGGTGATCCCGGCTGATCAACTCGCCGCTGCGCAGACACTTGTCGACGCTGGAGATATCGCCGCAGCAGACGTGTCGGCGGACTTCCTCGACCTGCTCGATCGGGAGAAGCGATACAAGCATGCGCAGGCCATCTGGCAGCGCTACAACGACTGGCTGCGCAATCGGAACCCGCACCGGTCGGCGGTCGAGGCCACGTTCGGGTTCGACACGAAGCACGCCATGCACCTCGTGCGCATCCAGCGCATGGCACTCGAGATCCTCACCTCGGGAACCGTTGTGGTCGAGCGACCCGACCGCGAGGAGCTGCTCGCCATTCGCGACGGCGCGTGGACGTACGACGAGCTTGAAGCCCGCACCAGTGAACTCTCCGACCGGATCGAGGCTGCCGCACGCTCGAGCGGACTGCCCGCTGAGCCGGATCTTGATCGGCTTGACGCGCTCTGCACCGACCTCGTGAGGGAACATCTCGCATGCTGACCGCCGACCTCGACCTCGCCCGCGAGTACGTCGCCGAGAACCCGCCGCCAGGACGGCTCCTGATGTGTGGCATCTCCGGAGCGCACATGTACGGGTTCCCGTCGCCCGATAGCGACCTCGACCTGAAGGGCATCCACCTCGTGCCCACCAGGCAGCTGCTTGGGCTCCGTCCCGACGCGCCGGTGCACGACATCACCACTGTGTACCACGGGGTGGAGTGCGATCTCACGACGAACGAGGCCGGTGCCGCGCTAGGGCTACTGGTGAACGGCAACGGGAACATGCTCGAACGCATCCTGTCGCCCTTGCAGTTGGTCACCAACGATGAGACAGCTGAGTTGCAGGACCTTGCGCGCCGGGCGGTGTCGCGGCAGTTCGTTCGCCACTACGCCGGGTTCTTCCGTGGCTGCCAACGCGAACACGAGCGCGAGCCGACGGCCAAGGCCATGCTGTACAGCTACCGGGTTGCCCTCACCGGTATTCACCTCATGCGCACGGGCCAGTTGGAGCCGAACCTCATGGTGCTCGCCCCAGAGTACGGCTACGACGATGTCGCCGATCTCGTCGCGCTCAAGCGGGCGGGCACCGAGCACGGCGCACTTCCTGACGACCTCGACGGCCACCACCGGCGGCGCTGGTCGGTACTCGAAGAAGCCCTTGGGCATGCCGAGGCGAACTCAACGCTCCCGTTCGAAGCGGCCAACGCAGCCGAGATCGACGCGTGGCTGGTGGCCGTGCGAGTCGCTGAGTTGCGGCGGGGCTGAGCCCAGTCGCGCGGCCAACGCCGGGTCGACGAGGTGGTGCTTCCGCGCTCAATCTTTCATCTGGACGCCTCGGATTGATGGAGCTGAGCGAGCAGATCTTGGGCGTAACCGGTCATCGTCGTCGTCACGGTCGACTGGTCGACGGCGATGTCGAGCGCTTGGACGGCAAGCTGCGTGCCGGGCGCACGTGGGGTGGTGAACAGCGTTCTGACGTAGTCGAGCGCGACCACAGCCGGTTGGGAGGACCGGTCGTCGTTGAGCAGCGTGTGCATCAGGCGGGTCATCTCGTTCAGCGGTGTTGCCTCGAACAGTCGGAACACATCGCCGGCGTCTTTGGCGATGAGCCGTTGAGGTGTTCCCAGCCGTTCGCCCAGTTTGTGCGCCTTCGCCACCAGCAATGCTGCGGGGCCAGCGACGTTCACGCGCACCTGCCGCCTGTCGATCGCTTCGAACGAGTCGATGACGATGGGTTCGTGGTCGACGAGGGCTCCTTCTACACCGACACTCTTTCGGGCGGCGGTTCGGCCATGACTACCAGGCAGGCGCGCTCCGCGGCGGCCAGCCTTCGCGGCGATCTGCGCCGGCACGATGAGGTCGACGGGAACGGCGATGTCGCCTGCGAAGCCGGCCCGCAGCATGCGCCGGTTCCAGATGCCTGGCTCGCCGCTGTACTCGAAGCCGGCAGCGAGCATCGCGTCGGCAAGCAGCGGGAGCGCGGCGAGACGACCCGGGTCGAGTGCGAGGTCGGCGTCGGTGGTGAACGGCTGGTAGCCGGGCAATCGGCCGGCGGTACGGGCATACACGGCTTGGGCGCCAATGAGTACGAAGGCGTCAAGGTGTGGGCGCAATGCGGTGAGCGCGTCGAGAAGGGCGCGCCGCGCCTCCACGTACTGAACGGGCACCTGGTCGTGGCTCACGGCTCGGCTGCGACCCCTGAAAGCGATGCCGATTGCCAGCGTGGCGCACTTCGACGCATCCAGTCGAGTAGGGCGTCGGCTTCCGCAGGCATGCGGCCGAACCCGGTGAGGCAGTCCATCACGACTTGCGCAACCGAGGCGTACACGATGCTGTCCTCCTTCCACGTCCGTTCGAATACGACGCGATCGTACGGAAGGGCTGTGACAACGTTGCCGCCGTTTCTCACCGGACGCAGCCGCGTGGCCTCGGCGATCTGTTCGGGGTCGTCGGCGAACACCACGGCAATCTCCGGGGCCGCGACCGATACGCGTCGCGCGGCAGCGAACGATCCGGTCACCGCCCAACCCTTCAACTTCGACGCGGAGAGGTCGCGGAGGAACTGCTCGGCGCCGCCGGGAGCCACCCAGGTCGCTGTCTCGTTCGAGCCGAGCAAGGTGTAACTGGTGGAGATCTGGCGCAGGAGCGACTCCCACTCCACGGTGAGCACTCGTCCGCGGGCGGGTCGATCGATGAGCAGTTCATCCGAGAGGGCGCCGAGCAGTCGCGACACGTAGCCGGGGTCGATGCCGAGTGCGTCGCTCAGGTCGGTGACGCCGTAGGGCGGCAGCACCTCCGCCATCGTCCGCATCAGTGCCCACGCTCGCGGGCCGCGCAGGTTGGGGCCGGGGGTCGGCTTGGGCGACGGGTCTCGTGACGCTCCTTCGGATTGGATGAACAGCCCTGGTCGCTCGACAGCGATGCGCGTGTTGCCGGTGGCATCGATGTAACTCCACCCAGATTCGGCCAATAGCCCTCTTGTTCGTGGGCTCAGCCACGGGGCAGCGACGATGCCGGGAGAGCCTGGTTCTCCCAGCGCCTCGACGCCACGTGGGGCCAACGCCCGCCGAGTCAGTACGGCCACCTCGCCCGCAACCGCGTCCGGAGAGGTGAAGATGACCGACCCACCGGCGGCGGAACGCGACACGACGTCGACCGTCCACGACGGTGGCAGGCGGCTGGCGAGGGAGCGGACGACATCGTCGAACATCCGTCGTGTTGCCGTGGGGGTTGGTGTGCGTGTCATGAGCAAGTCGCCGATCTGAACACGGGAGGTCGTTGGTTGCGACTATGCCTCAATGTGTCTATGGCGTCAACTTGTTTGAGTCAGGCAATCAACGCTTCTAGGCAACTAACCGAGCGGTCGGTCACGCCTCGGCGTCGTGGACGAGGATGGCGATCTGGACGCGGTTGGCGACGTCGAGTTTGGTGAGCAGGCGCGACACGTGGGCCTTCACAGTGGCCTCGCTCATGAACAGCGCTGCGGCGATCTCGGCGTTGGACGCTCCGCTCGCGACCGCGGACGCGACCTCTCGCTCGCGCTCGGTCAGTGAGGTCAGCCGTTCGGCGGCCACGCGCCTGCGGTCGGTGGCCGAGTCGTTGCCGAGGTGAGCGAGAAGGGTGCGAGTGACCGACGGCGACAGCATCGCCTCGCCCGCGGCCACCAGGCGCACGGCGTTGATGATG
>DMQJ01000470.1 GCA_003455715.1 Acidimicrobiaceae bacterium
GTTCCTTCACTTCCACCAGCGGCTGGCCCGTTTCCTCGATTGGTATCTGCTGCCGTGAGGCTGTGACATGATTCCTGAATGCGCAGTTCAACTCGACGTGGGTGGTTGGTCGGCGGGGCACTCGCCGTAGCGGTGGGTGTCGGCTCGCTGGCCGGTAGCTCGGTGGGCGCCTCTGGGTCGTCGAGCGATCTGGTCACGCTCACCGTCGGGGTCACCCAAGACGTCGACTCGCCGAACGTCACCGTGGGCTACACGGTGGCGGTGTATGAGCTGTGGAACCTGCAGTACGCCACGCTCACCGACAAGGCTGCTGCCGACTTCGAAACCATTCCCGGCCTTGCCGAGAGCTGGGTGGCAAGCAACGACGGCCTCACCTACACCTACACCCTTCGCGATGGTCTGAAGTGGAGTGACGGCACCCCGCTCACGGCCGAGGATGTTGCCTTTACCGTCAACACGTCGCGCGATCAGGAGTGGTTCAACCACTCCTCGGTCACGGCCAACCTCACGGCCACCGCAGTCGATGCCACCACCGTGGAGATCACGTCGTCGGTGCCCGACCCGAAGCTGCCCACGATGGATGTCTACATCCTGCCCAAGCACATCTGGGAAGAGCACGCCAACGGCGACATCACCGCCTACGACGCAACCGATGGCGTGGGCTCCGGCCCGTTCACGCTGAAGGAATGGACGCCGGGTCAGGGTTGGACGATGGTGGCCAACCCCAACTACTGGCAGGGCAAGCCGGCCATCGACCAGGTCGTGTTCCAGGTGTTCACCGACGGCGCGGCGATGGTGACCGCCCTGGAGAACGGCGAACTCGACGCGGCCAACGACATCCCCGCGGAGCAGTTCGCATCGCTGCAGGGTCGCGACGACATCGTCGCGGTCGCCGGTGCGCAGGGTGGCTTCACCGAGTTGGCCATGAACGGAATGGCGGGCGGCATCGGCGACGGTCACCCGGCCTTGCTCGACATCAACGTGCGTCACGCGATTGCCATGGCGATCGACCGTCAGCAGTTGTTCGACCGAGTGGCGTTGGGCATCGGGCTGCCGCTGCACGTCTTGGGTGTGTCGCCCGACCAGGCGTGGCTCCCCGAGATCGCCGAGGAAGATCGCCTCGACTACGACCCGGCCGCCGCCAACCAGATGCTCGACGACGCCGGTTACCTCGACACCGATGGCGACGGGGTGCGCGAGATGCCTGATGGCTCACAGCCCTTGGTGTTCCGCTATGCCGAGCGCTCCGAGGGAACGCAGGGCGCCGCACTGCGTGAGCTCATCACGGGCTGGCTGAAGGAGATCGGCATCGACACCGAGGTCACCGTGTACGACGATGCGCAGCTCGGTGAGATCGTCTATGCCGGCACGTACGACCTGTTCGTGTGGGGCTGGACTCCGTTCGTCGACCCCGACCCGTTGCTGAGCTACTTCACGTGCGACCAGGTCACGTACGACGCGGCCGAAGCGGGCTACAACGACGCCAACTGGTGCAGCGACGAATACGACGCCCTCTACCAGCAGCAGAACCAGGAACTCGACAAGGCCAAGCGCATCGAGCTGGTGCACGAGATGATCCGCCTGTTCTACCGCGAGAGCACCTATGTGGTGCTGTACCACGATGCCGACACCCAGGCCTATCGCACCGACCGGTTCGAGGGGTGGCTGCAGCAGCCGGCAGGCACTGGCCCGGTCATCTTCACCAACTCGTCGCCCACCTACTTCAACCTCAAGCCGATCGAAGGTGGAAGCGAGTCGGGCGACGACGGCTCGTCGGTGGGGCTCATCGTCGGCATCATCGTCGGCGTGGTGGCGATTGCGGGTATCGCAGTGTGGGTGCTGAGCCGTAGGGGCTCGTCGCGCGACGAACGCGAGTAAGCGGCACGCGTGCGAGCCAGCTATGTCATCCGCAAGCTGATCGGTGCCGTCAGCACGCTCGCGTTCGTCGCTGTCTTCAACTTCTTCCTGTTTCGGGTGGTGAATCGCAACCCGGTCGATTCGATGTTCCGCGGCCGCAACCTCACCCGCGAGCAACTCGACGAACTCACCCGCAAGTTCAACCTCGACGGTTCCAAGTGGGATCAGTTCGTCGCCTACGTGCGCCAGTTGCTGCGCGGCGACCTCGGTCTGTCGTTCCGCGGCAACCGCCCGGTCGTCGACGTGATCGCCGAGGCCTTGTGGCCCACAGTGTTGTTGGTGGGCACCTCGACACTGTTGGCCATGATCGGCATCACCATCGGCTACCGGGCAGGTTGGAAGCGGGGGAGCCGGGGCGACACGGTGTCGACCTCGCTGTCGATGCTCACCTACTCGATGCCCGAGTTCTTCATCGGCATGGTGATGCTCGGCATCTTCGCCGCGTCGCTCGGGTGGTTCCCTGTAGGAGGCCTGGAAGACCCGGGCAGCACGGCCACCGGCCTCGAGCAGTTGCTCGACCAGTTTCACCATATGGTGCTGCCAGCGCTGGTGTTGGCCATTGCGTACGTGGGCGAGTACATGATCGTGGCTCGATCGGCGATGATCGAGACCCTCCGCGAGGATTACCTGCAGTTAGCCCGCGCGAAGGGCATGCGCGACGACGAGGTGCGCCGTAAGCACGCCGTGCCCAACGCCCGGCTGCCAGTGGTGAGCCTGTCGGCCATCAACTTCGGGTTCGTGTTCAGCGGTGCCATCGCTGTGGAGTCGATCTTCTCCTGGCCCGGCCTCGGGCAGGCGACGTATCTTGCCGTGCGCGGCCCCGACCTTCCGGTGCTGCAAGGCCTGTTCCTCTTGATGAGCGCGACGGTCATCCTCGCCAACCTCATCGCCGACCTGCTGTATGGCGTGCTCGACCCGCGGGTGATGGGTCGATGACTGCGGCCATCGCGTGGGCGCGCCGGCGTGCATCGGCCGCGGCTTCGTGGCGGCGGATGCGCCGCGACCGGTTGGCCATGGTGGCGCTCGGGGTGCTGTTGGCGTGCGTGGTGATGGCGCTCATTGCGCCGCTGGTGTCGGATCGGGCTGACTTCAACGCCATCAACACCGGCGACAACCCCACTCATGCCTCACCAACGGGCCAGTTCGTCTTGGGTACCGACGGGCTGGGCCGCAGCATGGCCCTGCAGGTGATGTGGGGCGCGCGGGTGAGCCTGCTCGTGGGCTTCGCCGCCACGGTGCTGATGATCGGTATCGGCACGCTCATCGGTCTTGCGGCCGGGTTCTTCGGCGGTTGGACCGACGCAGTGCTGATGCGCATCACCGACTGGTTCATGGTCATCCCGTTCCTCCCGTTGGCCATCGTGCTGGCGGCGGTGTTGGAACGGGGGCTGGGCACCATCGTGCTCGTCATCGGCATCACGTCGTGGCCCAGCACGGCTCGGCTCGTTCGTTCACAGGTGCTGTCGGTACGAGAGCGCCTGTATGTGGATCGCGCCCGCGCCCTCGGGGCGGGCCGGCTCCATCTCATCGGGCGGCACATCCTGCCCAACGTCACTCCGCTCATCCTCGCCAACACCACCCTGGCCGTGCCCATCGCCATCCTCACCGAGACCACCCTGTCGTTCCTCGGCCTGGGCGATCCGTCGGAGGTGTCGTGGGGCGGCTTGCTAGAGCGCGCCGGGTCGTCGGCGGTGAAGGAGGGTTACTGGTGGGAGTACCTGCCGCCCGGCCTTGGCATCGTTGCCGTCGTGCTGGCCTTCACCATCGTCGGGCGGGCGCTCGAAGAGGTGCTCGACCCGAGGTTGCGTGAGCGATGAGCGTGCTCGAACTGCGCGACCTGCGCGTCACCTATCGCACCGAGGGTGGCCCCGTGCCGGCCGTTCGCGGCGTGAACCTCACCATCGAATCCGGCGACACGGTGGGCCTCGCGGGCGAGAGCGGTTGCGGCAAGAGCACCATCGCTGCGGCCGTGCTGCGCCTGTTACCGAAGGGCACCCAGGTGGAGGGCACGGTGCTGCTCAACGGCGAGGACGTGTATGCGATGAAGCCCGGACGGCTGCGCGCAGTGCGCTGGACGGGTGCGGCCATCGTGTTTCAGGGGGCCCTGCACTCGCTCAACCCGGTGCGCCGCGTGGGCGATCAGATCGAGGAGGCCATTCGCCTGCACCGCACGGTCACCGGTGCCGCCGTTGGGGCGCGGGTCGCGGAACTGCTGGAGCGAGTGGGGCTGCAGGGCGCCCATGCCGAGCGATACCCACACCAGATGTCGGGCGGGCAGCGCCAGCGTGTGCTCATCGCGCTGGCCCTGGCATGCGAGCCCACCCTGCTGATCGCCGACGAGCCCACCACTGCACTCGATGTGATGGTGCAGGCCCAGGTGCTGGCGCTGCTCGAGGAGTTGCAGCGCGAGCGTGGGTTGTCGCTGCTGTTCATCACTCACGATCTGTCGGTGCTCACCAGCACGTGCCGGCGTTTGGCGGTGATGTATGCCGGGCGCATCGTGGAGGAGGGCCCGAGTGTCGATGTGTTCGCTCGCCCCGACCACCCGTACTCCGCAGCGTTGGCGGCGGCCTTCCCCACGATTGGCGACTCCGCATCGCGTATGAACCCACAGGGTTTGGCCGGCGACCCACCCGACCCGTCGGCGCTGCCCGGCGGGTGCCCATTCCACCCGCGCTGTGCCCGGGCGGTGGACGAGTGTGCCACCAATGATGTGGCGCTGAGGGTGTCGGGGCCGGGTCGGCGAGCAGCCTGCGTGCACGTGAAGGAGGCCGCTGATGGATGAGCCGGTGCTGCGGCTCACGCATGTGCAAGTGCAGTTCGGTGCCGGGCGTGTGCGCGCTGTCGACACCGTGTCGCTCGAGGTCGGCCGCGGTGAGGTGGTGGCGCTCGTCGGCGAGTCGGGGTGTGGCAAGACCACGCTCATCCGCGCCGTCGTGGGGCTCGAACCGTTGGCGCACGGCTCCATCAGCGTCGAAGGCACACCCGTCACCAAGGGCCGCGGGCTGCGTGCGGTGCGCCGTCGGGCGCAGATGATCTTCCAAGACCCGACAGGTGCGCTCAACCCGCGGCACTCGATCTACGAAGCCGTCGCGGAGGGTCTGCGCATCCACAAGGTGCAGGGCGACGAGGCCGCGCTGGTGAGCGAGGCGTTGGCGTCGGCCGGTCTGCGTCCGCCCGAGCGCTACCTCCGCCGGTTCCCGCATGAACTGTCGGGCGGGCAGCGCCAGCGTGTGCTCATCGC
>DMQJ01000070.1 GCA_003455715.1 Acidimicrobiaceae bacterium
GCCTCGGCCACCACCCTCGCCCCGGCCACCACGCTGGCGGCCACCGAGAACGCCGCACCCGGGCGCCTCGAGTCCACCGAACAGTCATGCTCGAAGACGTATGAGGTGGTGGCAGGCGACTACTGGATTCTCATCGCCAAGAAGGTGAGCGTGTCGTTGGAGGAAGTGTTGGCGGCCAACAAGGCCACCGTGGCCACGGCCATCTTCCCTGGCAGCACCATCTGCCTGCCGGCCAATGCATCCACGCCCACCACCACGCCTGCCACCGCTGCGCCCACCACGGCCGCTCCGGTCACCACGGTGAAGCCCACCCCCACTACGGCACCGCCCACCACGGTGAAGCCGGTGCCTTCCACCACCGTCGTGCCGGTGAAGAGCAGCTACACCCGGGCCGAGGTGGAAGCGATCATTCGCTACACGTGGCCCGACCACCTCGAGGATGAAGCGGTGCGCATTGCCACCCGCGAGAGCAACCTCATCCCCACCGCGAAGAACTTCTGCTGCTACGGGCTGTTCCAGATCTACTTCGACGTGCACAAGGGCTGGCTGGCGCAACTGGGGGTCACCTCCGCGCAGCAACTGCTCGACCCGCACATCAACGCCTACGTCGCCGTGGCCCTCTACAACCGGGCGGGTGGCTGGGGGCCCTGGAAGCTCTGAGACGCTGCGCACCGGGTGCCGTCGCCGATTAGGGTTTCGGCAACCGAGGAGGTTGCGTGAACAAGGAAAAGATCGCCGAGGCGGTGGCGGTCGAACGAATGGCTCTGGCGGAGCTGTTGGAGTCGCTCACCCCTGAACAAGCAGCGACGCCGTCGCTGTGCCATGGCTGGTCGGTGCACCACGTGGCAGCACACCTCACGTTTCTCTGGCAGGTGTCGACACCCGCGTTCGTGTGGCGGGTGGTCAAGGCCCGCGGGTCGTTCCCACGAGCAGTCGATGTGCTCACCCGCGAGTTGGTGAAGGTGCCACTGCACGAGTTGGCGGCCACGCTGCGAGCCAACGCCCACAACCCCAAGCACCCTCCGGTGGGGCCCGCAGCGCCGCTCACCGACGTGATCGTGCACGGCGACGACATTCGGCGCCCGCTCGGTGTGCGGCGCGAGGTGCCAGCCGACGCGTTGCGAGTGGCGCTCGACTTCACCACGTCGGGCAGAGACCGCGGCACGTTCCTGCCGCGCAAGCGCCTGGCAGGTTTGCGGCTGGTGGCCGACGACCTCGACTGGAGTTGGGGCCAAGGGCACGAGGTGCGCGGACCTGCTCAATCGTTGCTGTTGGGTGCGATGGGACGTCGGGCGGCGCTGGCCGACCTGCAGGGTGGACCCGTGCTGGAAGCCCGGCTCTAAGGCTCGCCGACGGCCCGGTTGCGGGCCATGTTCATGAGCTCAGCGAGTTCGTCGGCACGCACACCGAAGCGGTGTGGCAGCGAACCCGATCGACCGGTGATGGCACGGTTGGCTTCGGCGTTGGGCAGTGCGTCGTCGTGCGGATGGTCGAACACCACCAAGCTGTTCGAGCCTTCGCGCCACACTTCGAACTCGCTGCACGACGCGAAGTCGCGGGTGACAGCGGTGCCCATGTGCAACACCTGGAACGTGGCGTCGTGCAGCAGCAGGTGGTCGGGCCGGCGGGCCTGGCGCAACGCCACCACCCCGAAGTAGGCGAACACGGCGGCGATGAGCCACCCGGCGATCTCGTAGTGACCCGACAGCCCGATGGCCGCGCCCACGAGCATGATGGCGCCGCACCCGACGGCCACCAGCACCCACCGGTGCGGTGAACCCGAGAGCACAAGGGTGGGGTTGTCGTCCACGTCGCCCGACCGTAGCCGAGCGAACCCGGAGGTGGCATGGCGCTGTCTACGCTGGCGAACGTGCCGTGGCTGCGCCGAGGTCTGTTTGTGGTGCCACTGCTCCTCCTCGCTGCGGCGTGCGATGGGCCAGCGCAGTACGCCGCTGTTCAGGTGAACGTGCTGTTGTTCGACGATGGCACTGGCGAGTTGAGCCTGCTCGTGCCGGGCAACGATCTCGACGAGGATGACGTCGAGGAGTTCGCACGTTCGTTTGCCGACGCGCTCGGCTTGCCGGAACCGGAGGTGGTTTCGGAGACCGGGCCGCTCGTGCTCACCGGCATACCCACCGACTCTGTGGAACTCGATGTGACGAACCTGCTGACAACGGTCGCGGCGTTGTTCCCAGAGTCGGCCGACTCGACGTTCGTGAGCGTGTGCGTACCTCACGGGATGGGCCGCATCGACGGTCGGCAGATGGCAAGCGAGCACCACGGGTCGTGCGTGACATTCTTCAGCGGCGCCAGCGGTAGCGACGCGCGCCCTTCGGCCGTCGCCCGGTTCGAGCACCAGTGGCACCCGGCGTCGACGACGCTCGTGCTGGCGATCGCGACCTTCGTGTTGGGTGCCGCCGCGATTCTGGCGAGCGCACGGATCCGGTCGGCGAAAGCATCGACCGCGGCGACGCTCGTCGGGGCGGTCGCCGGCTTCACGTGCCTGGTACTGGGGTGGCGATCGTTCTCGTCGTCCGTTGGCGACCCCTACTTCGCGACCGGTCTGTCGTTCGACGAGTCGATGGGTGCGTGGTTCGTGAGGGTCGCACTGGTGTCATTCGTGATGGGCTGCGTGCTGATCGTGTCGAGCCTCATTGAGTCGCGGCGACAGCGACGCCGGGCACGCACCTCAGTTGGGTGACTGTGCCGACGCCGACCTCGCGCTACCCGGTGGGCGGGGCCCAGGTGTTGGGGCCGGGGGCAGGCGGTGGG
>DMQJ01000249.1 GCA_003455715.1 Acidimicrobiaceae bacterium
CCCACACGCCCCTCTTCCGATCTGGCGACCCGGTGACGGGTGTGACCGGCTGGACGCTCGCCGATGCGCCCGACCCCACCCTCTCCTCCATCGACGGGTTGCCCACCAGCCACGGCGAGCCACCCACCGACGCAGCCCCCAGCCACCGACTGGGCATTCACTCGTGGGACCACCTGGTGGTGATGACGTCGTCGCTCGAGCGCACCTGTGCCGCCATCGAAGCCGCCACGGCTGCGCCCCTGAAGCGTGTGCGCGAAGCCGGCTCCATTCGCCAGGGCTTCCACCGGCTGGGCGAGTTGATCATCGAAGTGGTCGAGTCGCCCCAGGTGCAGTCGTCGTCGGCGGGGTTCTGGGGCTTCGTGTGGAACGTCGTCGATCTGCACGACGTGTGCGAACAACTTGGGCCCGACCTCATCGGCCTGCCCAAGGCCGCGGTGCAACCGGGTCGGTTCATCGCTACGGTGCGTTCGGCCGCCGGTCTCGGTGTGCCCCTCGCCCTGATGACCCCATGAGACGACGCACTCGTTCCTCCACGGCGCTGTTGGCAGTCGTGTTCGCCATCGCAGGATGTACCGACGACGCACCATCGCTGAGCGCACGGGCAGAGGAAGGCAAGGCGCTCGCCCAGGCGCGAGGGTGTGCGGCTTGCCATGCGGGCGTCGGCAGTGATGCCGCCATCGGGCCCTCGTGGCGGGGCCTCTGGGGCACCACCGTCACCCTCGACGACGGCTCGCAAGTTGTGGCCGACGAAGCGTACGTGCGAGCCTCCGCACGTACCCCTGACGCCCAGCGTCGCCCGGGCGACTGGGTGCGCATGCCCACGTTCAGCCCCGACCAACTGTCCGACACAGAACTCGATCTGATCATCGCCTACCTGCGTGAGCTCGGAGACCAATGAAGAACCCCCTCGACTCGCTCACCCGCCGCCGGGTGGTGCTCATCGCCCTCAGCGCGGTGGCGGTGCTGGCCATCGGCATCACCGTGGCGGTGATGCGCAGCGACGACACTCCCGATGCAGCCGGCGTGGGCGTGGCGTTGGCCGAGCCGTTGCAGATGCCGTCGGCCATCCTCACCGACACCGACGGCAACGAGTTCGACCTGCGTGCCGACACGGTGGGCAAGGCCACGCTGCTGTACTTCGGCTACACCCACTGCCCCGACGCCTGCCCCATCCACATGGCGGTGCTCGCCGACGTGATGGAGACCCTCCAGCCCGAAGTTCGCGACCAGATCCAGGTGATCTTCGTCACCACCGACCCGGTGCGCGACACCCCGGAGATCTTGCGCGAGTACCTCGCCAACTTCGACCCGTCGTTCATCGGGCTGTCGGGTTCCGACGAGACGCTCTACGACCTGCAGGTGGCGGCCGGCGTGCCGGTGGCGGTTGCCGAACCGATGGACGACAACGGCGGCTACCTCATCGGCCATGCCACCCAGGTGATCGCCTTCGACCCCACCGGCGTGGCCACCGAGGTCTACCCGTTCGGTGTTCGTCAGGGCGATTGGGCGGGCGCCTTGCCGGACCTGGTGAACAGGCGATAGGAAGAACCCATGCAGTGGTGGTGCTCGCAGCTCTACAAGGAGTGGTCGTGGGTGCCGCAGCCCTACCTGGGCGTGTGGCTCATCGTCGGCGCGCTGGTGGCGTCGCGGGCGGTGGCGTTGCGCCGCTGGAAGGCCCGTCTGGGAACTCCCGGTGTCACCACCCGCCAACGGTGGTGGTTCTGGCTCGGGGTCATCGCCTTCTGGATCTCCAGCGACTGGCCGGTGGGCACGCTCGGAGCGGGCTACCTGCTGCTGGTGCACATGGCGCAATACCTGCTGTACACGTTCCTGGCGGCCCCGCTGCTGTTGCTCTCCATGCCCGAGTGGCAGATGCGTCGACTGGTGCAGCGCCTCCACCTGCACTCCACCCTCCGGTTGCTGTGCCGCCCCCTGCCGGCTGTGCTGACGGCCAACATCATCCTGCTCTCCACCCATGCACCGTGGACGGTCGACACATTGCGGGTCACACAGCTGGGTTCGTTCCTGCTCGACGCGCTATGGCTCATCGGCGGGTTCCTGCTGTGGCTGCCGGTCATCAGCCCGATGGAGGAGTTCCGGGTGAAGAACGGCCCGCTGCGCTGCATCTATCTGTTCGGTGCGGCCGGCCTCACCCCGATGATTCCGGGCGGGTTCTTCACGTTCTCCCGTTACCCGTTGTTCGACACGTATGAGATCGCCCCGCGGGTGGGTCTCAGCGCCCTGGCCGACCAGCAGATCGCCGGGGCGATGATGAAGGTGGGCAGCGTGCCGGTCATCTGGATCGTCATCACCGTGGTGTGGGCCCGCTGGGCAGGTGCGGAGGAACGCGCCAGCCGCGAAGCGCTGAAGGCCGCGCGCGCCGCAGGCTGACCACCCGCTCGACGGTCGCCGGGCGTAGAATCTGCCCCTATGTCGCGGAGCTACCGGATGCTGGCCTTGGCGCTCGTGGCGGTGCTGTTCATGGCTGGCCTCGCCAAGCTGGTGGATGGCGGTGGGTCGGGCAGCGACGGCGCGTCGGTGGCATCGGCCACCACGGTGGAGGCCACCGATGCGGGTGCCGACCCGGGTGCCGCTTCCACGCTTGCGCCCGGCGAGGTCACCGACATCGTCGACGGCGACCAGGAGACCACCTCCACCACGGCGCCGCCACAGACCGCGGCCTGCTCCATCACCGAGGTGTTGAAGACTGGCTCGTCGGGCGACCAGGTGGCCTGCCTTGAGCAGCAGCTCGCGGCTGCGGGCTACCTCACAGCGCCGGCCGACACCACGTTCGACGCCTCCACCGACACCGCTGTGCGCGCCTACCAGACGGCCAAGGCGCTGGAAGTGGATGGCATCGTCGGCCGCCAGACTGCGCAGGCCATGGGCATCTGGGCGGGCCCGCTCGGCCCGATGCCAGCCACCAACGATGACTGCCCCAGCACCCCTCGGGGCGCCATCGTCGACCGCGCCAACCAGCGTGGGGCGCTGTGCGAGAACGGTGTCATCACCTACGAGTTCCCCATCACCACTGCCTGGAGCCAGCCCGACCCGGGCACGTATCCGGTGTACGCCAAAGACCTCAACGCCAGCAGCACCATCAGCGGCTCGTACTCCACGATGACCCACTTCGTGGCCTTCACCCGTGGCAAGTACCAGGGGGCACGCATCGCCTTCCACAGCATGCCCAAGGACAGCAACGGCAACTATCTGATGCCACTCGACACGCTCGGCAACCCCGACTACCGGGGCCAGTCGTCGGGTTGCATTCGGGTGCATCCCGACGACGCGGCGAAGATCTGGGACTGGCTCGGCCAGGGCGACGAAGTACGCGTCATCAGCTGACGGCAGCCACGCCAAGGTTCAGTCGTCGACCTGCACCTCAGGGTCGTCGCCTCGCAGGTACAGCTGGCCCTCGGTGCACTCGGCGGCCAGGGGGCACCAGCGGCACGACGGGCCGGGCTTCTTCACCGGCTCGCGGCCTTCCATGGTGAGTTCGATGTGCCGATCGATTCCTTCGAGGGTGCGGGTGAGTGCCGCCTGCAGGGCGCCTTCGGTGACGTCTTCGGCCTCGGCCTCGGCGTAGTCGAGGTAGTAGGTGGCCAGCTTGCGCGGCGGCACGCTCTGGCGCAGGGTCTGCACGAGGGCGTAGAACCGCAGGTCGTCGCGGTGGTGGAAGCTGCGGCCACCCGACTTGAAGTCGATGAGCAGCAGTTGGCTCTCGCGACCGGCAGGCCGACCCACCTGCAGGTCGACCTTGCCCGATAGCTCGATGGTGCCGGCGGGGCGCCACTTGGCGGTGGCCTCCAGCACCGGCTGGGCGGCGAGCGGGAGGGGAGGGAAGTCTTGGAGGAACTTCGTCGTTCGGTCGATGGCCCTGCTGCGCAGCTCCGCACGGTCGCCTTCGGAGAGGCTGTCGAGGAAGGCGCCACGAGCGTTGGCCTGGTCGGCGAGGCGGGCGATGGCATCATCCACCACCACCGCAGGAACCGCTTCGCCCCGCCAGTTGAGCGCCAGCTCGATGGCCTTGTGGGCCACGAACCCGGCTGCAGTGGACGGCCGCCACTCGAACTCGTCGGGCTGCAGGTGCAACACCTCGCAGCCGTGCACCCTTGCCAGGAAGCTCTTGCTCACCCACAGGGTCTCGCCGCCAAGGCGCTCGGACAGTTCGGCCAACGCCTCGGTGGCCGTGGCGTGGAGGTGGTCGACGAACTCGGCAGGGAACACCAATGGCTCGCCGCTGCGCCGCAACAGCCCGAGCGTGCGCTCCTGTGACGGGGTGAGAGCGACGGGCGCGGGTTCCTGCACCCTGCCGACGCTACTGGCCCGACACGAGCCAGCTTCTCCATCACACCCCTTTGGCATCATGCAGCCATGGCCACCTCGCACACCGCGCTCGACTTCGCCCAGAGATCGGAAGA
>DMQJ01000180.1 GCA_003455715.1 Acidimicrobiaceae bacterium
GCCGTGGTGGCTGCGCGACCGTCTGCGCAACGTCTGGGGCGTGGTCAACGCGCTGCCCGCAGCGCTGGGCGAGCGACGGCGGCTGGCAGCCCGGCGGGTGGTCGGGCATGAGGCCATCGCACGGTGGATGGTGACCAAGTGAAGGTGGGCGTCTACAACCTGTACTGGACCACCTTTGGCGGCGGCGAGCAGATGGCCGGCGCAGCAGTGGATGCCTTGTCGGTCGAGCACGACGTCGAGCTCATCGGCCACGACCCGCTCGACCTCGACGAGGCTCGCGAACGGCTCGGGGTACACCTCGATGGCGTGTCGTTCCGCTCGGTGAGCCCCGACGGCTACGCGGCCACGTTGGCCTCGGCCGACTACGACCTGTTCGTCAACCACACGTATCGCAGCGTGGCCCCCAACCTTGCGCCACTGGGTCTGTACTTCGTGATGTTCCCGCACCAACTCGACGGCGCGGGGCCGCGCCAGCGGCTGCAAGCGGTGGGCGAGCGGTGGGCGGCACCGGTCCGGTTGCTCGGTGGTGTCGCCAGGCGAGGAGGCAGTGCCATCATCGACGGTCCGGCGGTGCTACAGGTGCAGCCCGGTGCCTCAGTGGTGCGAGCGGTGCTGCGTGCCCGGATGCCCGAACGGGTGGTGGTGGGTCCTGTCCGCGCCGGCGCTTCGCAGGTGGAGTACGAGGTGCGGGGCACCACCGACGTGGAGATCGACCTCGACCCCGACGATGTGCAGGCCGTCATCGCTCCGCGGTTGGTGGGTGCTGAGCGTTCCGACCGGCAGCGGCTCGAACTGCTGTCGCTCTCGGTCGACGGTGTCGCGGTGTCGCCTGCCCCCGACTCGGCTCGCCAGCGGCTGGTTCCGGTGCGCCACGCCGACTTCCTGCGCACGTACCAGAAGGTGGTCGCCAACAGCGGCTACACCTTGGGCTGGGCGCAGCGGTGGTGGGGCCGCGGTGACGGTGTCATCTCCCCGCCCGTGCGCATGCGGTCGGCAGGCGACAAGGAGCAGCTCATCGTCTCCCTGGGCCGGTTCTTCGGTGAAGGAAGCGGCCACTCGAAGCGTCAACTCGAACTGGTGCACGCCTTTCGCCTGCTGGTCGACGACGGCCTCACCGGGTGGAAGTTGGTGCTCATTGGTGGCTGTGGCCCGAAGGACCGCGAGTACGCCATGGAGGTGCGTCGCGCTGCCCACGGTTTGCCGGTGGAGGTGCGTCTCAACGCACCCGGCGCGGTCGTCGATGCCCACCTGGCCGCGGCCAGCATCTACTGGCACGGCGCCGGATACGGCAGCGATCTCGAGCAGCACCCCGACCGAGCCGAGCATTTCGGCATCGCCCCCATCGAGGCCATGTCGGCCGGTGCGGTGCCCGTGGTGTTCGATGCCGGTGGGCCGGCCAGTGTGGTCACCGATGGGCACGACGGGTTTCGCTGGCGCACCTTGCCCGAACTTGCCGCCCAGACCCGGCGTCTCATCGACGAGCCCGAGCGCCGCCGCACCATGGCGGCCGCTGCCGCCCACACCGCTCGCCAGTACGACGTGGCCAGTTGCGAACAGTCCGTGCGCGAGACGGTGAACGAGATGGTGGCCGACCGGCGCTCCGGCCGCTGACCGGGTGGCGCGCTTACACCCAGGCGCGCACGACGGCGCGACCGCTGGTGGGCGCACCGGTGGGCAGCGGCACGCCGCGGGTGAGTTCGATTTCGTGCTGGCGCCATACGCCAAGGTCATCGACCTTGCTGAAGCCAGCGTCTTCCAACAGGCCGAGTAGCCCGGGCATGTTGGGACCGAAGTGGTTCGACGCGTCGCGGTTGAGATAGGCACCGGGGTAGTAGGCCATCGCTGGCCGAGGCACGTCGAGCAGGTCGACGACGGTCTCGATGAGCACGTACTTGCGGGTGACGCTGCGTACCCGCTGCAGGTATCCGAGCGGATCGGGTGCGTGGTAGAGCACGCCGAGGAACAGCACGACGTCGAACTGGCCGCCAATGGCCTCGGGAGAAATGTCTTCGACCCGGATGAACTGGTCGCGCACGGTGACGTCGAGGTGGTCGCGCACGAACTCGAAATTCGAGCGAGCAGTCTCGCCAGGCCAGGTCCAGGTCCAGTGGTCGGTGGCGAGCACGTCGGTGGCGCCCCGGCGAGCGGCCTCGAAGGAGTAGTGGCCGTCGTAGGCGCCGACGTCGAGCACCGACAACCCGTCGAAGCGGTCGGGGAAGCCCATGTACTGGGTCTTGTGATGGCTCGGATCGGGGCCGTGGCCGATCACCCCGTCGCCGAAGTCGAACGTGTGGAACCACTTGCGCTCGGCAACCTCGGCGGCGAACCGGTCGCGGTCGACGCCGGGCTTGAGGGGAAACGGTGGCGTGACCTGGCCGGTTCCGTGGTTGATGACCACGGTGTGCGCCCGCTCTGACGGAGGGACCAGTTGCGAACGAAGGTAGGCCGCGGCGCGGCGGACGCCGGGCACCTTGCCCAAGGTGGCGCGGAGGGTGGGGTTCATCAGATTCCCTTCGGGTCGGTCGGGTGGGAGGCCTGAGGCGGGATGTCGGCCGGGGCGTCGTGCGCAGGCAGAATGCGGACGTCGCCAACGCGCAGCGACACCACGCCGTGGGCGATCCCAGGGTTCAGCACGGTGAACTGGTCGCGGCCCGCCCGCGTTGCGGCGCTGTCGGTGTGCAGGCGATCGAACACCCTGCTGTTCAGCGTGTAGCGGCCGTCGAGCAGGGGCACTTCGGTGAACTGCACCGACACCGAGTGGTTGCCGGGGGGCAGTGCCGTCTTGCCGAGGTCGAAGTCGGCTGCGTACATGGTTTGCCCTTCGGGCGACACCACGGAGAGGGCGACGGTGGGTTGCTCGATCGGTTCGTCGGCGGTGAAGTTGACGGTGACGGTGAGCGGGTCGCCCGACTCGATGCCGGGCTGCGGGCCGCCGCGGGTGCCCGCAACCTCCACGGCGGTGATGCGCAGCGGCCCTTCGTCGGCGGGGGCGGTGTCGCTGAGCGAACCGTGCAGGTGCTCGCGGAAGATGCGAATGGCGTCGCCCGGCTTGCCGTCGGCCACCTTCTCGCCGTGGTGCAGCACGATGGCCCGGTTGCACACTTGGCGCACCACGTCGGCGGCATGGGTGACCACGAGGATGGTTCGGCCCTCTTGCTGGAACTGGCGCACGCGATCGAGGCACTTCATCTGGAACACCTCGTCGCCCACTGCGAGCACTTCGTCGACGAGCAGGATGTCGGGGTCGAGGTTGATGGCCACCGCGAACCCGAGTCGCACGTACATGCCGCTGGAGTAGTGCTTCACCGGCTCGTCGATGAACTGGTCGAGTTCGGCGAAGTCGACGATGGCGTCGAAGCGGCGTTCGATCTCCTGCCGGCTGATGCCGAGAAACGCCGCGTTGATGTAGACGTTCTCGCGACCGGTGAGTTCGGGGTGGAAGCCGGCCCCCAACTCCAACAGCGACGCGATACGCCCGCGCAGGCGGATCTGCCCGGTGGTGGGCTTGAGAATTCCGCTGATGCACTTCAGCAGCGTGCTCTTGCCCGAGCCGTTGTGGCCGAGGATGCCGAGCGTCTCGCCGCTCTGCACCGTGAGATCCATGTGCTGCAGGGCGATGAACTCGCGGGTCTGGCTACGGCCGAGCCGAACCAGGCGCTCCTTCATCGACTGCGACGGGTTGACGTGCAGTTTGAAGACCTTGGAAATGCCTTCGGCGACGATGGCTTCCATGGTCAGAGGATCTCCGCGAGGTTGCTCTCGGCACGGTCGAAGTACCACAGGGCAAGTGCAAGGAGGCCGAGGCTGACCGCGCCGATGATGCCGATGTTGCGCAGATACCACCACTGACCCACGTCGGGCAGCAGTTGACGGTCACCCACCGAGGAGGCGCCGTAGATGGCACGCTGGAACGTGGTGACGATGGCGGTGAACGGGTTGAGCAGCGGGAGCCAGGTGGGGAGGCTGTGTTGGCTGAACCAGGTCGCTGCGCGCTGATACTCGTAGATGATCGGATTGGCCCAGAACATGGCGATGAGCGCCAACTCCAGCAGGTGCTGGGTGTCGCGGGCGTACACGTTGACAACGCTGAGCATCAGCGCCAGCGCTGCGAGCAGCAAGCTGAGCGCGAGCACAGCGAGCGGCAGCATCCACACGTAGGCCCAGTCGATGGGGTGCCGGGCGATGGCGACGATGGCCATGAAGGTGGCGAACTGCAGCAGGAAGTGCACGAATGCGCTGCCAAACGTGGAGAGCGGGAGGACAGCCCGAGGGAACGGCACTTTGCCGACGAGGTTGGCATTCACCGTGATGGCCTGCACGGCGGTGACCAGCGTGGTGCTCACCAACGTCCACACGATGAGCCCGCACAGCAGCCAGATGGAGAATCGCTGGAAGCCTTGCCCGAGCACCGAGAACACGAACGTGTACACCGCGAGCAGGAACGCCGGTTGCGCCATCGACCACGCGAAGCCGAGCACCGAGTTCTTGTAGCGGACCTTCAGTTCCTTGCGGATGAGACCGCCGAGCAGCTCGCGGAACTCCCAGATCTCGCGTAGGTGCTCGGGGATGCTGCGCCGTGCCGAAATGATGCGCAGTTCGGACGATGACCCACCTGCGCTGCCCATGACGGCGACAAGGTTACCTGCTCGCTCCGACCCGGCGGTGGCGCCCCGTGGTGGCACCCCGGTGCGGGGTCAGACGGGGGTGAGCAGCAGGCGGAGGTCGTCCTGGTCGGTGTCGACCTGCTCGACGCAGTAGGAGTCGTCGGGACGCAGGGTGAGCGCGACCGTCGTGGGCTGCCCGAGCACGGTCACGGTCCACGTCTCTGGCATCTCGTCCGGGCGGGAGGCCAGCCGGAAGTCGGTGGGGCGGTCGGCCGGGTCGAGTGCGGAGAGCCGTTCGGCGAGGCCCACCACCTCCGCGTCGGTGAACGCGCCCGGGCAGAACGCGGAGGGGAGGATCTCGTCGTCGAGGGTGAACAGGCCGGTCACGTAGCGTGCCAGGAACCTGCGGGACGGGCCGATGACGCCGCACTCCAGCCGGGTCGTTTCCACCGCTTCGGCCGCGGTCTCGGTGGGTTCGTGGAGCGCTGCCGCAAGCCCGTGCTGCTCGGCGATGGCCACGAAGCCGGGCGCGAGGCACGCAGCTGTCTCCTCGGTGACACCCATGTCGGTTCGGGCCAGCAGATCCGCCGTGATGAACCGCTCGCGGTTCGCCGTGGTGAGGCAGGCGTCGAAGGCGGCGAACACCACCGGCATCGGCACATCGGTGTTGCCGAACCGAGGCTCGTCGGGCGAGACCGACGATCGGTCGGGGAGTGCTCCGATGCACGTCAACTCCGTCGCCGACAGGGCGTCGGCCGGTGTCGTCAACTCGAGTGACGCCCAGAGCCGCTCGAACTGCTGGGTGCGCTCCGACTGCTCGGCCGAGGGCTGCCGGCCTCCGCTCGCGCACGCTCCAGCGAGGAGTGCGACCGCCACGCTCGACCACGCCAGCCGAGTGCAAGCGAGCCACCTTCTGCACACGCCGCCCTTTCTATCAGCGCGACGTCGATGGACGTGTGTCGCCGGGGCCGGGGTCGTTCATGGAGGTGGTACTAGCCTGGCGGCGCATGAGTTTTCTCCGCCGTGTCGCCCAGCGTCTTCGCAGTCCGCGCTCCCCGCAGGCCCCCGCACCCGCGCCGGCCGCTGCGCC
>DMQJ01000179.1:0-5223 GCA_003455715.1 Acidimicrobiaceae bacterium
TCGATACGGTCGACACGGTCGGCCTGCAGCGAAGACGCCACCGGACGCATCGCATCGACACCTGCTGTCGACGCACTCGGCGCGGCGCTGGCGACACTGGCGATGCTGCCGAGGGCAACACCGGCGCTCACCGACGAGACGGCCACGAAGCGCACGAGCGACTGCACCCAGCCCGTGACACCTGGCCCCACCGGGCGCAGTGGGCGCCGACGACCGTTGCGCTGCCACTGCAGCACACGCCACAGTTCGGCCACGGCGGTGACGGCGAACCACATCCACAGCACCGTGAACACCGCGGCCCCCAGCCGGAGCACCAGTTCGTCGTCGATCCGGCCACCCGACCAGGCAGCACGGAGTTGCTCCCATGACGGCGCCGGTACACCGATGGTGGCCAGCACCACGACGGGCACCGCGGCGAGCACGCCGAACAGGCCGGCAGCCGCAAGAGCACGAGCGACGACGCGAAGTGGGCGGATCATGGCGAAAGCTCCGTTCGGTGACCACGCGTTACCCAACGCGTGGGAGGCAGATCAGGGCGAGTAGTTGACCCGTGCCGAACCGGTGGCTCGGACGGTGAGGGTGGTCTTCCCACCAAGGACGAGGAACACCGTGCGACGGCGTTCGGTGATGGTGACGGTGACGACATCGGCCGCCACCACCACCTGCACATCGGCGATGGGCACACCGGCACGGGCGGCGTAGTCGAGTGCTGCCCTGCGCGCCCGCTGCGGGTCGAACCCGCTCACGGGGGTTGCAGTCGCCACAGCAGCGCGGGCTGCCGCTTCGGCGGTATTGGCGGCGTGACGTCGCGCCGCCATGGCGCGCCCACCATCGACGATGAGGCCGGCTCCGCCCAGCACCACCACGAGCAACAACATCATCGTGATGGTGACCGAGCCCCGGTCGCGGCGAGGGTCGGCACTCATCGGTGGTACCGATCCACCGGTTGCGTGTCGGCCATCACCACGGTGCGCACCCCTGGCGCCCACACGCCGGTGAGCGATCGGTTCGTGACTCGACAGGTGACCGTGACGGTGACCGAACCACCCTGCCACGCACCGGTGGGCGATGGAGTCCAGCGCATCGCAACGCCCGCTCCCCCTTCGCATCGAGACGCGAGCGGAGAGTTGGCCACCGATGTGCGGGCCGCCCGTTCGGCGTCGGCTGGGCTCGCAGCCTGCGACGCGGCGCGGGCCGCGCTTTGGGCCGCGTTGGTGACCTGAATGCCGGCCGCATGCAAGCGACCGACGAAGCCGAGGAACAGCACGGCGACGATGCAGAAGATGAGCAGGTACATCATCTCCACCGGCGTGGCGATGCCGTCGTCGTTGCGCATCATCGTTCCTTTGGGGCCGACTCGACGACGGTCACCCAGGTGCCGAGCCCACGGCCCAACACGCCAGGCGTGCGCCCGCGGATGATGACGGTGACGGTGGCGCCCGCCTTGCACTGCACCTCCACCCGGTCGGTCCACCCCGACGCCATGCGCTCGATCACGCGACGTGCGGCAGCCTGCCCTTCGGCACACGAGCCGTCGAACGCGGCGGCCACACGAACGCCTTCGGTGGCGGCCTCGTCGTACACGTTGCGGGCGTGCCAGTAGGCAGTGGCTTCGAACACGAGCAGCATCACCATGATGACGGCGACCGCGCCGAACAGCATCTGGATCGACACGTCGACCGCGCCACGGTCGGCATGTGCTGCCGCCTTGGCGCGGCCGATGTGCCGAGAGTGGTTCATCAGGGGCCGACCGGATCGGGGACGCTGTCCTTGGCGGAGTTGAACGTGGTGAGGAAGAAGGCCGCCCCGGCGAGTGCCACCACGATGCCGATGGCAAGCCAGATCATCTTGGTGACGGCTTCGTCGATGCCGTCGTCGTCGCTGCGGTGCGCCCACAGATCGGTGAGCCGATCGCGCGCACCACCGACCGCAAGCTGCAGCCACACCGCAAGAGGGAGAAGAGTGTCGTTCATTCCGCCGTTTCCTTTGTTGGGTGAGCAACCCTCGCGACGAGGGCGCCCGTTGCTGTTGTTTCGCACCGCGACAGGGGTGCCCTGCTTCGCCTATCCACCGAACGCCTCGCCAATGCGCAGCGCGAGGGGATAGGCCAAGAACACGATCGTGGAGACCACGAAGCCGATGGTGGGACCGGAGAGGTTCGCGTTGGCCTGGTCGGCCTCGCGCTCCAACTGGTCGAGCGCAGTGGCCCGCATCGTGGCGGCGAGGGTGGCCACGGTGTCGCCAATGGACACCCCATGGAGCCCCTGCCGTTCGATCGAACCTGCGAGTTCTTCCAACTCGCGAATGCCGTACTCCGCACCCAGTTGCTCGATGGCCTCCCAGAGCGGTTCGCCGCGCAGAGGGGCGGCGAGCAGCCGGGTGCGGATGACATCGAACGCCTCCCCGCTTCCGACGTCGAGCGCAAACCTGACGGCTGCCTCGATGCTCTGGTCGGTGGTGAGGCCGACGGCGACCAGTTGTACGAACTCATTGGTGGCGTGACGCAGTTCGCGATGCCGCCGATCGATGCGCGTGCGCACGTCGCTGACCGACACCCACGCGAAGAGCGCGCCCACCACCATGGCCACCGGCAGCCACCATGGCGACGGGTCGAGCAGGCCGGCTGTGCCGAGCACCGCTACCGACGCCACCACCGTGAGCAGTGCAAGGAGGCCGGCAACGAGCATGCGGGTGACCACATCGCCCGGTGTGAGGTCGATGGTGCGAAGACCGGGACCGAAGCGTTGCGCCACCAACCGACCTGCGGCACCGTGCTCGAGCCCGTCGCGCCAACGTTGGGCAGCGACCGGCGACTGTGTGGGTCGACCTGGCAGCGGCACCGAACCGGTCATCGTGTGGCGTGCTGCGGCCAGCGAACGAGGGGCGCGTTGCACGGCGCGGACCACGCACCACACACCGCCCGCCACCAACGAGCCGACGAGTGCACCCACCTGAAGCGGCGTCATGACGACACCTGCACTGCACGTCGGGGAAGGTCGTACCGGCACAACGACCGCAGCCACAGCACACACCCGAGCCACATACCGAGTGGGAACAGCAGCACCACCTGGCCGGCCGGTGTGCTGTACGGGTCGAGCAGGTCGCCACCCATGAACCGCAGATACGCGAGCAGGCCTCCGCCGATGATCACGAGGCGCTTCATGCTCGTTTGGTAAACGGCCCGGGTTCGGTCAACGCGCTCGCGGGCGCTCACCTCGTCGCGTGCTGCGGCGGCGAGCGCGTTCACGGTGGGGTAGAGACGGCCTGCGCCGGCCGTTCCGCTCACGACCAGACGGATGGCGGCGATTGCAGCGTCGGCAGTGGGATGCGCGAGTGCTTCCCCGAGGTCGGCGAGCGCATCCTCCGTGCGGAACCCTTGGCGACGGCGCAGCAGGAAGGTGTGCAGTGGTGCGGCGATGGCCACCGGGGGCCGTGCGGCCACGTGCTCGAGGGCCTCTTCGGCACCCATCGCCGAGCCGCGCAAGGTGTCGCGCAGATCTTCCAGCCACTTTGCGATGCCTTCCACGCGGCGGCGCTCTTCGTCGGCGCGTCGGTCGTGCAGCAACCTGCCCCACAGGGTCGCCATGCCACCGGCGAGTACGGCAAGGGCCAGCCAGCGTGTCGCCAGCAACACCAACACCGCGACGGCCGCGCCTGCGGCTACCCGTGCGCCACCGAGGCCGCTCAACATGCCCGGCGTCGACGCCGACGCCGCGGAAGCCGACTGCGAACGGGTGGGCCGTGCCGAGGCAGCGAAGGCGACGCCAGCAAGACCGAGCAACAGGCACACCAGCATGGCGACCGCGACGGGCGGCATCGCCACGGCGAACAGCACGACAGCACCCATCGTCAGACCGCCTGCCGAAGTGCGCCGCCGAGCGGCTGGTAGGTGTCGGCGCCGCCATGCCACCACTGGGTGGAGAAGTCGGGCTGGGCGGCACGCAACCGCTCGAGCATCGGCCGTTGCGGTTCGCTGGCCGGGCGGGCCCGCCGATCGGGGGCGCCAGGTGCTGCGGCAAACAGACGGTGCACCACGAAACGAGCCCCGTCTTCCTCCACGGAGGGAGCGACGATCTCGGTGATATAGCGACCGGCCTGGTTGTCGCCCGTGACGTGCACCACCAGGTCGACGGTGCGATACACCTGCCAACGCGCCATGCGCAGTTCCACACCGCTGTGGTAGGCGATCAGTTCGGCTAGACGTTCGAGGCCGTCCTTGGCGCTGCCCCCGTGCACGGTGGCCATCGCGCCCTGGCCGATCGACATCGCCTGCACCATCGCCCCGCCCTCGGCACCGCGCACCTCGCCCACGACGATCCAGTCGGCACGTGTGCGCACGGCTGGCACCATCATCTCGGCACAGCTGATGCCCTTGCCGTCGCTGGTGCTCGGCACACGCGACTGGTACGCGTGCACGTAGCGGTGGCGTCCCATGGCGGCGATGTTGAGCTCGAAGTCGGTCTCGACGGTGACGATGACGTCGTGCTCGTCGACCTCGTGCACCAACGACCGCAGCAACGTCGTCTTGCCAGACCCCATACGCCCGCACACGACCACGTTCATGTCGGCGGCGACGGCGGCGCGCAGCAGGTGCACCGCGCCAGCATCGAGCATGCCGCGCTCGGCGAGATGGTGCAGCCCCATACCGAACACTGCGGCTCGGCGAACGGTGATGAGCGGGCGCTGCACGACGTCGTAGCCCTCACCGTGGAAGCGAACCCCGGCCTCCAGCTCAAGGTCGACGAAGGGGTGCTCGCGGTTGAACGAGCGGCGCCGTGATGTGGCCGTGTCGTAGATGATGCGTTCGAGGTCGCGGTCGCGGCGCACCAGTGGCGGGAGCAGTTGGCGAGTGCCGTCGGCTCGTTCCACCCGCACCGGGTCGGCGCCGAAGACGAGCACGTCGGTGACCAGTGGGTCGCGCAGCACGGTGAGCAGTCGGGGCAGGCCGAAGATCTCCGACACCACCAGGTCGACGAGTGCGGTCTGCTCTACCTCGTCGAGTGGTGCGAGCCGAGCCGACAATCGCTGCCGCTCCAGTTCGGGCAGCACCACGCGGTCGAGTACGTCGCGCGTGATCTCCTCACGCAGGTCGCGCTCAGCAGGCGATTCGTCGCGGGTGGGCACCGGGAACCGGTCGCCCCACTGCCGGCGCACGTCGGCGACGAGGAGGTCGAGTTCGTCGTCGGTCATGCGAAGACCCCCGTCGCTCCGGGCGCCAACTCG
>DMQJ01000179.1:5550-5873 GCA_003455715.1 Acidimicrobiaceae bacterium
TCCCAGGGCAACCACGCGGCGAACAACGTGTCGAGGTCGGCCTGCAGGGTGTTCTTGGAGAACGCGATACCGCCAGCCGACTCGACGACGACCATGCGAGCGATGCCGTCGGCAAGGCCGGGGTCGGCCGCCGACATGCGCCCGCCCGCGCGAAGCCACTCGGCGGTGCTCACGGCTGCAGCGACCTCCGGGCTGGTGCACACCAGCACGTGATCGGCGTGGGCAAGCACACCCCAGGCCGCGGTGCCGGCGCGCAGTCGACCAACGTCGATCACGACGGGTGCATCCAACTCGCGTAGCGAGGGCACCCACGGCAGGCGCGG
>DMQJ01000179.1:6126-6296 GCA_003455715.1 Acidimicrobiaceae bacterium
TGGTGGCATGCATGGGCGCGAAACGGGTCGAGGGGTGCAGTGACCAGTCGGAGCGGGCCGATCGACGCCGCCACCGCCTCGAGCGCTTCGGTGGCGGTGGTGCGATCGTGCGGGAAGGCGACGCGCTCGAGCCCGCCCACGGTGTGCGCGGGTGGCTCGATGCGACCCGC
>DMQJ01000306.1:0-3590 GCA_003455715.1 Acidimicrobiaceae bacterium
TGCGCTCGAACTTCGCCTTGCTCACGGAGACGTTCTCCTTGGTGCTGGTCGCGGTGACCGGGGTGGTTGGATTTCTGGTAGCGGCGGTCGGATTCGAACCGACGACCACACGATTATGAGCCGTGTGCTCTAACCATCTGAGCTACGCCGCCAGGGCGCCTACGCAGCGGGCCGAAGCCAGCTGAGCAGTGCTCGAGCCCTCTGTCAGAATCGAACTGACGACCTACGCCTTACCATGGCGTTGCTCTACCGACTGAGCTAAGAGGGCTAGGTTGGCGCGCGGCGGAACCGCAAGCCGACGTGCAAGTGTAGCGGCGCGAATCGCCGTGCCACCACGCGATTTCCCCGCGATTGTGGTCGCCGATGCCCGGATGGCGACGGCTACCCTCCTCCTCGTGTCGACACCGACCGTACGCTTGGCCACTCCGGCAGACGCCGAGCAGATTCGGGCCATCTACAACCATGAGGTGATGCACACCGTGGCCACCTTCGACCTGGTGCCGCGGTCGCTGCCCGAGCAGAGGGAGTGGTTGGCCGCTCGCTCCGGGGCGTTCGCAGCCATCGTGGCCGTCGACACCGACGCCGAGCCGGGCGCCGACATCGTCGGGTTCGGTGCATTGTCGCCGTACAAAGACCGTGCTGCCTACCGCACCAGCGTGGAGAACTCGGTGTACGTGCGCCGCGACCGTCATGCCCAAGGCGTGGGCACAGGGTTGCTCAACGAACTGCTGCGCATCGCCGCCGACTCCGGGTTCCATGCGGTGTTCGCCCGCATCAACGCCAGCGGCGACGCATCGATCGCACTCCATCGCCGCTGCGGATTCGAACTGGTCGGCATCGAGCGCGAAGTCGGCCGCAAGTTCAACCGCTGGCACGACGTGGCCCTGATGGAGTGCCTGCTGTAGCGGCCCGCAGGGGTCATGTCCTGGCTTCGTGTGGAGGCGGTCACTGACGAGGGCGTGAGTGCCGGGTCACCTACGCGCACCGTCGGCTACCGTTCTGTGGGTCAAGCAGGCGGAGGAGTGATCGTGGTTCGCAAGGCACTTCGGCGAGTCGTCGCCATGAGCTTGCTGGCGTTCGGGCTGGCGACGACGGCATCGGCACCACCAACGGCGACGGCGGCCGGAGCGGCCGGAGCCACGACCATCCGGCTCGACGGCATGGCGGACAGGATCGCGCTCGGCAGTGCACACAGCTGCATCATCCTCGACAGCGGCGGTGTCACCTGCTGGGGCAGCAGCCTGCACGGCCAACTCGGCTACGGCAACACGAACAACATCGGCGACGACGAAACGCCCGCAGCCAACCCCGTCAACGGCGGCATCGTCCCACTCCCCGGCGGACAGACTGCCGATGCGCTAGCCTCCGGGGCCCTCCACACCTGCGCGCTGCTCGCTCACGGCCCGATCTCCTGCTGGGGCAGCGGCTCCGGTGGCAAGCTCGGGTACGGCAACACCGACACCATCGGCGACTTCGTGACCCCCTTCACCAACCCCGTCAACGGCGGCATCATCCGACTTCCTGGCGCCCAGACCACCACCGCCATCACCACTGGCAGCGCCCACACCTGCGCCCTGCTCGCACACGGCGCCATCACGTGCTGGGGCAGTGGCGGCTTCGGTGCACTCGGCTACGGCAACTCCAACGGAAACATCGGCGACAACGAGACACCCGCAACCAACCCTGTCAACGGCGGCATCATCCCACTCCCCGGCGGGCAGACCGCCACCGCCATCGCCGCCGGCAGCCAACACACCTGTGCACTACTGGCCAACGGTCGCGTCACCTGCTGGGGCCTGGGCAGCACCGGCCGACTCGGGTACGGCAACACCAACGACATCGGCGACAACGAGACCCCGGCCACCAACCCCGTCGACGGCGGGCTAGTTGCACTCCCGGGCGGGCGAACCGCCACCGCCATCACCGCAGGCAGCGGCCACACATGCGCCCTGCTCTCGGACGGAGCCGTCACCTGCTGGGGAGCCAGCGACCTCGGAGTGCTCGGCTACGGCAACTCGAACAGCATCGGCGACGATGAGACACCCGCAACCAACCCCGTCAACGGCGGCCTCGTCGCCATGCCCGGCGGACAGACTGCCACCTCCATCACCGCAGGCGACTTCCACACCTGCGCGCTGCTTGCCGACGGCACCATCACCTGCTGGGGGTACGGCATCGGCGGCCGGCTTGGGTACGGCAACTCCAACGACATCGGCGACAACGAAACTCCGGGAACCAACCCCGTCAACGGAGGCATCGTCGACATGCCCGGGATCCAGGCGGTCACCGCCATCAGTGCGGGCAGCAGCCACACGTGTGCGCTCTTCGTAGACGGCACTGTCACCTGCTGGGGTATGGGCAACAGCGGGCGTCTCGGCTACGGCAACTTGAACGACATCGGCGACAACGAAACACCCGCAACAAACCCCGTCAATGGCGGCATCGTCGACCTTCCCGGCAGCCACGCAGTCACGGCCCTCGCTGGCGGCGGCTTTCACACCTGCGCGCTGTTCACCGACGGCACCGTCACCTGCTGGGGGTTGGGCAGCGTCGGCCGCCTCGGCTATGGCAACGAGAACACCATCGGCGACAACGAGAACCCTGCAGGCAACCCCGTCAATGGAGGCATCGTCCAACTGCCTGACAACCAGCCTGCCGCTGCCATCTCCGGCGGCACCGCCCACTCCTGTGCGATACTCACCGACCGCCGTATCACGTGCTGGGGCATCAGCAACTTCGGGCAACTCGGCTATGGCACCACCTCCACCATCGGGGATGACGAGACACCGGCGGCGAACCCGGTCAATGGTGGGATCGTTCCGTTGCCGAACCATCTCTTCGCGATCGACTACCGGGCACTGACCCCGAGCCGGCTGCTCGACACGCGCCCAACCGGTGCCACCATCGACGATCTCTTCGAAGCCGGGGGCCAACGCCCCGCCGGATCGGTGCTGCAACTCGACGTCGCCGGCCGCGGAGGGGTCGCCGCCGATGCCACCTCGATCACGCTGTCGGTCGCCGCGGTCCAACCCACCGCTGGTGGCTTCCTCACCATCTGGCCCTGCGCCGCTGCACAACCCAACGCATCGTCGCTGAACTACGCGGCCGGGGTGAACACCGCCAACACCGTCATCACCGGCATCGACGGTGGCGTCTGCATCTACACCTCACAAGCCACACAACTGATCGCCGACGTCGTCGGCTACACACCCCGATCCTCCACCCTCACCTCACTCACCCCTGCCCGCTACGTCGACACCCGACCCACCGGCAGCACCTTCGACGACCAGTTCGAAGCCGGCGGCCAACGACCCGCCGCGAGCACCCTCAACGTCGACATCGCCGACCGAGGAGCCGTCCCCGCAGGCACCCGCACCGTCATCCTCAACGTCGCCGCCGTTCAGCCCACCACCAACGGGTTCCTCACCATCTGGCCATGCGACGCCACCCAACCCAACGCCAGCAACCTCAACTACGTCAGCGGCACCAACACCGCCAACCTGGTGATTGCCAGGGCCGCCACCGACGGCACCGTCTGCATCTACACCTCCCAAGCCACACAACTCATCGTCGACGTCGTCGGCTACTTC
>DMQJ01000306.1:3779-4411 GCA_003455715.1 Acidimicrobiaceae bacterium
ATCGTCGACGTCGTCGGCTACTTCACCGACACCACCACCCCCGGCCCAAGCCTCATGCACACCGTCAACCCCGGCCGCCTCGTCGACACCCGACCCACCGGCGCCACCACCGACAACCGCTACGAAAACAGCGGACTGCTGGTCGCCAACGCCACCAACACCTACCAAATCACCAACCGCATCCCCTTGGCCAACGCCAACGTCGCGGTACTCAACATCACCGTCGTGAGTCCCACAGCCAACGGCTTCGTCACCATCTGGCCATGCGACCAAGCGAAACCGAACGCCAGCAGCCTCAACTACATCACCGGCACCAACCGAGCCGTCCAAGTACTCACCAAACTCTCCACATCCGGCACCGTCTGCGTGGCCAGCAGCCAACCCACCCACCTCATCATCGACGCCACCGGCAGCACCATGTGAACCTCGGAGTTAGAGGTCCAATCCCAGCCCTTCGGCTTCGTCGGCGAGGGTCAGCCACGCTTCCTCAGCGGCATCCACCGCGGCCTGTGCCGCGCTGAGGCGTTCACCGATGGCGGCCATTTCGCGATGGTCGAGCGCGGTGCTCAACTCGGCGACCAGAGCGTCGCGTCGCTCGGTGGCGGCGGCCAGCTCACGTTCGGCCTGGCCCA
>DMQJ01000368.1 GCA_003455715.1 Acidimicrobiaceae bacterium
GGCCTGGGAGGCGGCGCGGGGGGCGGCGAGGGTGTGGGGGGTGTGGCGATCGGTGTTGGGCTCGGCGTCGCCGTCGCCCGCCTGCGGCTCGCCACAATCGAGCCCGTCGACCACGCCGAGCAGCGCCGCGTTGAGCATCACCGCAGCCGCGAGGTACACGTTGGCGGTGCCGCACGGCATGCGGTTCTCGATGCGGGTGGCAGCGCCACGCTCGGCCGGCACTCGATAGGTGCTCATCCGGTTGTCGAGCCCCCAGTTGGCCCAGTAGCCGGCGATGATGCCGGGGATGAGCCGCTTGTAACTGTTCACCGTGGGCGCCGACATGACGCCCATCGCCTCGTGATGGGCGATGAGCCCGCCGAGGCACTGGCGAGCCAGCGACGACAGCCCGTGTTCGGCGTGCGGATCGTCGAACGCGTTGTGCCCGCCCTCCTTGGGCATCAGCGAGAAGTTGATGTGCATGCCGCTGCCCACCATGAGCGGGTGCGGACGACCCATGTAGGTGGCGCGATAACCCTTGGCGGCGGCGACCTCGCGGGTGAGTTCCTTGCAGATGAACGCACGGTCGGCGGTGTCGAGCGCCGGGCCGTACTTCATGTTGATCTCGAACTGGCCAGGGCTGAACTCGGCCATGATGCCCTCAAGGTCGAGGCCGGCGGCCTCCACCGCGTCGAAGTAGTCGAACGTGAGCCCGGTGGTGTCGCCGCCGATGCCGACGCCGTACACCCGGTGGCCGGGTACCTCCAACGGCGAGAACCCGCCCGGCGCATCGGCGTCGGGTTGCATGACGTAGAACTCCATCTCGTAGCCGAGCATCGGTTCGTAGCCCAGCGCGTGCCAGGCCTCGACCGCCCGCTTCAGTGCGGTGCGCGGTGCAATGGCGAGCGGTGCTCCCTCGAACTCGAGGTCGGCCACCACCACGTCGGTGTCAACCTCCCAGCCCGTGCGCCGCGTCTCGCGCAGCGGCACGGTGCTCAGGTCGGGAAACCCGACGTCAGCGGCGTACCCATCAACGGGCAGGATGTCGCCCTTGATGTTCATGGTGAGCGTGGTCACCGCATGATGGCCGTGTTCGGTGAGCCGCCGCTCGGGCACATAACGGCCGTGCGACAGCCCGTTGAGATCGCTCCACATCACTCTGACTCGTCGGTTCCCCATAGGCCGCGCACGATAGCAAACCACCCGTGACCGATCGTTTGCCCCCAAAGGATTTTCTTGGGCTACAGTCACCGCCGACGTGTCCACGCCGTTCGCGGCGCCCCAGGGGGAGGAATCAGGGGATCATGAAGAAGCGCATCATTCCGGCTGTCGTCGTGTCGTTGGCCCTCGTGGCCGCGGCCTGCGGCGACGACGAAGAGACCACCAGCACCACCGCAGCCACTGAGCCCACCGACGCGCCCGATGGCACCGATGCCCCCGACGGCACCGACGCCCCGGGCCAGACTGTGCCGCAGGGCGAGTGCACGCTCAGCGAACCGCTGAAGATCGGCTTCGCCGCCGATCTTGGAGAACTCGGCGCGTTCTCCGACCAGCCGGGCAGCGAAGCCGCCCAGGTGATGGTCGACATCATCAACGAGGCCGGCGGCGTCGGCGGTCTGCCTGTCGAGTACACCGTGAAAGACATCCAGGGCGACCCGGCCGCTACCCAGCGCGCCGCACAAGAGATGCTCGACGACGGCGTCAACGCCATCATCGGCCCGCCCTTCGCCAACACCGGCGCCCCGCTGCTCGACACCGTCAACGGTCAGGCGCCCATCGTGTTCATGGCCACCACCGACTCATCGCTCGCCGACCCGAGCCGTGGCGCCTTCCTCACCAGCTTCAGCGACCAGGTGCAGTCGTCGGCCATGGCCGAGTTCGCCCTCGCCCAGGGCCACACCACTGCCATCACGTTCAGCAGCGCCGACGACATCTACTTCTCGGGCAACCCGGCCTTCTTCGCTGACGCCTTCGAGAACGGTGGCGGCACCATGGTGGGCGACTATGCGTTCAGCTTGGCCGACGCCGACTTCTCCACCCAGGTGAACGACATCGCCAACCTGTCGGAGCAGCCCGACGTGCTCTACACGGCCATGGTGATGCCGCAGATCCAGACCCTGCTCGAGCAGCTCGACGCCGCCGGCCTCGGCGACATCGTGGTGATGGGTGCCGACGCGTTCGACGCCACCGTGGTGTGGAGCGCAGGCGACGTGGCCAACGGCGTGTTCTTCGCCGGCCACACGTTCCCGGCCGACAGCAACGACGTGCAGGCCTTCCTCGACGATGCTGCGGCCGCTGGCGCCAACATCGAGACCATCAGCTTCGGCGCCCTCTCGGCCGATGCCGTGCAGATCATCGCCGCTGCTGCCACGGTGGCCTGCAGCACCGAGGCCGCCGATCTCATCGCTGCCATCGACGCCCTTGAGAACCTGAAGGTCACCACCGGCTCGGTCACGTACGCCGGCACTGGTGGTGTGCCCGAGAAGGACGTGGCCATCGTCACCGTCGAGGGTGGCGAGCCCGCCCTCGTCGAGATGCTGCGCCCCAGCTACATCGCCAGCTGAGCCCGGCACTCTGACGCACAATGTTGGAGGTCGACCAGCTCACCACTCGCTACGGGGCCATCACCGCCCTGCATGGCGTGTCGCTACGCGTGAACGCAGGCGAAGTGGTGGCGCTGGTCGGCCCCAACGGTGCTGGCAAGACCACCCTCCTCAACACGGTTGCCGGCCTGCTTCGGCCCGCCGAAGGAGCGGTTCGATTCAACGGAGCCGATATCACGGGCACCGAACCGGCCACGCTGGTGCGGCGCGGGCTTGCCCTCGTCCCCGAGCACCGGCGCATCTTCAAAGACCTCACGGTGGAAGAAAACCTTCGCCTCGGCGGGGCCACGCTCAGCGCATCGCAGCGCCGCCACAAGGTGCACGAGATGGCAGATGTCTTCCCCGTGCTGCGAGCCAAGTGGTCCACCTCGGCCGGGTTCCTCTCCGGTGGCGAGGCCCAACAGCTCGCCGTCGCCCGCGCGCTGATGTGCGATCCGAAGCTGTTGCTACTCGACGAGCCCACTCTTGGGCTCGCGCCCACCATGGTGGATGTCGTGTTCGATCTGATCGCTCGGCTGCGCACGAAGGGCCTCACGATGTTGGTCGTTGAGCAGAACGCAACCAGGGCACTCCACATGGCCGACCGCGGATACGTGCTACGCACCGGGCACGTCGTGGCCGACGGCGCGGGTGCCGAACTTGCCGCCGACTCGCGACTGTTCGAGTCGTTCATCGGTGGCTCCGCAGAGGAGAGCGGCGCATCATGACCAAGCTGCTGCAAACCCTCGTCGACGGGCTGGGCGTGGGGAGCACCTACGCCCTGTTGGCGCTCGGCATCTCGCTCATCTTCGGCGTCATGCACCTGGTCAACTTCGCCCACGGCGAACTCATCACGGTCGGCGCCTACACGTCGTACTTCTTCTTCATCCACGGTGGCAGTTGGTGGTGGATGCCGGTGGCCATCCTGGCCAGCGCCGCTCTGGCATCGGTGTTCACCGAACTCGTCGCTTTTCGGTGGGTCCGCAACGCCAGCCCGTTCACCCTCTTGCTCACGTCGTTCGCCATCGAGCGGCTGTCGCATGCACTCTGGCAGATCTTCATTTCCCCCAAGCAGCGCACGTTCCGCAAGCCCAGTTGGGTGTTCAACCAGTTCTCACTGGGCAGTGTGCGGTTCGAGGTGATGGACCTCGTCACCATCGGTGTCACCGGAGTCACCCTCGTCATCACCGCAGTGGTGTTCAAGCGCACCTTGTTCGGGGTGGCGGTGCGCGGCGCAGCGGAAGACTTCGATGCAGCTCGTCTGATGGGCGTGAAGGCCAACCGGGTCATCTCCGGCGCGTTCGCCTTCGCCGGCCTCCTCGCCGGTGTGGCTGCCTGCCTCATCCTGATGCGCACCCCCGCCGCCGAACCTGCCATGGGAGCCGATTGGCTGTTGAAGGCGGTCATCGCAGCGGTCATCGGTGGCCTCGGAAGCTTCACCGGGGCCGTCGTGGGTGGCCTGGTACTGGGCCTGCTCGAGACCTTCACCCGGGCCTACCTGCCCGATGTGGCCGACGGTTGGGACCGCTTCTCCACCGCCGTCGTGTTCATCCTCATCGCCGCCTTCTTCGTGGTGCGGCCCGACGGCGTGTTCAAGGTGTCGCACGCGGAGCGCGTCTGATGAGCAGCGCTCTGCAACGCCTCAGCCGCAGCACCATCGCCAGTGCGGCCCTCCTCGCGGTCGTGTGGGCACTGGCCACCGCCTACATGCAAACCGGCGGCTCGTCGCGTGCACTGCTCATCGGCGAAATGCTCTCCAACTTCATCCTCGTCCTCGGCATGCAGGTGTTCATCGGCAACACGGGTGTGCTCAGTTTCGGGCACATGGCGTTCGCCCAGATCGCCGCCTACGTCACCGCCATCGTGGCCATCCCCGTTGCGGCGAAGGCCAAGTCGTTGCCCGACATTCCCTTCGGCCTTGGCGACGTACACCTCGGCCCGTTCGGCGCCACCATCGTGGCAGTGCTGGTCACTGTGCTCATCGGAGCCCTGTTCGGTGTGGCCGTCTGCCGGGCAGGCGGCCTGGCACCCACCATGATCACCCTCGCTGCGCTGTTCATCGTCGAGCAGGTGGTGAAGAACTGGCAGGAACTCACCCGCGGGGCAGGTGGCCTCACCGGCATCCCCATCGTCCAGGGCAACGGCTGGCTGTGGCTGGGGGCGTTCGTCGCGCTGGTGGTGGCACACCAGTTTCAGGAAACGCGCATCGGCCGCTTCGCCGTGGCGACACGCGAAGACGAGTTGGCCGCGCCGGCGCTCGGTATTCGCCTGTTCACCTCTCGGTACGCAGCGTGGGTGCTCAGCATGGCCTTCATTGCGCTCGGCTCGTCGCTGCGCACCCAGTCGCTCGGCAACGTCAACCCAAAGCAGTTCACGCTCGACGCGGGCATCCTCATTCTGGTGATGCTGGTGGTGGGCGGTATGCGCACGGTCAGCGGTGCGGTGCTCGGTACGGTGCTCATCACTGTCGGCAACGAACTGTTCCGTCAACTGGGCGACCCGCAACGGTGGGACATCGAGCGGTTTCCCGACCTGTTCCTCGGCGGCGTCATGCTGCTGGTGATGGTGCTTCGCCCTGGCGGCATTCTGGGCGACCTCGACGTCGCCGGCTGGCTACGTCGACGAATGTACCGACGGAAGGAGCCCACCCAGGTCGAGCCGGTTGCGGGCGACCGCACGCTGTCGGCCGAGGGCATCATCGTGCGGTTTGGCGGGTTCACCGCGCTCGATGGGGCGGGCTTGCAGGTACGCCCCGGCGAAGTGGTGGGCCTCATCGGGCCGAACGGTGCCGGCAAGACCACGCTGTTCAACGTCATCACCGGGCTCGTCCCCGAAACGGATGGTCGGGTGAGCCTCGGCGACCTCGAACTCAGCGACGCCACCCCTGTGCAGGTCGCCCGCGCCGGACTCGCCCGCACCTTCCAGAACCTACGCCTGTTCAAGAACCTGTCCGTGCGCGACAACGTGGCGCTCACCTCGCTGGTGGCGGCCCGCCACCGAGCGCATCGTGTTCGGCCCGATGTCGACCAACTGCTGGAGGCCGCAGGGCTACTGGATTTCGCCGATCGACCCGCCGACACCCTCGACTACGGCAACCAGCGCCGCCTCGAGCTGGCACGGGCCGTGGCGCTGGCCCCCGAGTTCCTGCTGCTCGACGAGCCCACCTCCGGCATGAGCGATGCCGAGAGCCAGGCAATGGTGCAGTCGGTGCGCGAGATGGCCGCAACGGTGGGCGCTGGCGTGCTGGTGATCGACCACGACCTGGGCTTCATCACCCGCATCAGCGACCACATCGTGGTACTTGCCGAAGGCCAGGTGTTGGCGGAAGGCACTCCTGCCGAGGTTCGTGCCAACCCCGCAGTGGCGGCCGCCTACCTCGGCTCACAGGCCTGATCGGCGCAGCGGCGTCAGCAACCAACGCCATGGAGCACCGTCCCGACACCCTCCCCCACCTCGACGTGTTGTCGCACGACGTCTACGAGCGGGGCATCCCCCACACGGCCTACGACGAGTTCCGACGCACGGCACCGGTGGCGTGGGTGAACGAGACCGACGCCAACGGGCACCACGGTGCCGGCTTCTGGTCACTCACCCGGCACGCCGACGTGGTGGCGGTACACAAGGACTGGCGAACGTTCAGCTCGGAGATCGGCGGGACAGAGATCGAGGAGTTGGACCCGGACGCCCTGGTGGCACGGCGAACGATGCTCGAGACCGACCCGCCTCGGCATACTCGGCTGCGGCAGTTGGTGAACCCGACCTTCAGCAAGTTGGCCGTCGACACCTACGCCGCGCACGCCTCCGACCTCGTCGCCGAGGTGCTCGACCGGGCCCTCACCATGGCCGAGTTCGACGGGGTGTACGACGTCGCTCGCGAGCTGCCGATTCGGATGATCACGGGTCTGCTCGGTGTGCCCGACGACGACGCTCCGCAGCTGTTCACCTGGGCCGACCAGATCGTCTACAACGCCGATCCCGAGTACTCGCCACTGGTGAGCGACAGCCACGACACCGATCCCTACCGGCTCCTGCCGTTCCGTAGCCCGGTGAGCCTCACGGTGCTGCAGTATGTCGAACGGTTGGCGGCGGCGAGGCGCGGCGTGGCCGGTGGAGACCTGCTGTCGGTGCTCACCAATGCGCTCGTCGACGGTGAGCCGTTGACAGCTCGCGAACAGGGCACGTTCTTCCTACTGCTGCTCATCGCCGGCAACGAGACCACCCGCCACTCGCTGGCCCACGGGCTGCTCGCCTTCGCCGAGCACCCCGACCAGCTTGCTTTCGTCGGCGATGCAGATGAACTGCTTGCTGCAGGCGGCGACGATCTTTTCGCGCGTCAGCGCGCCGCCGCCGCCCTTGATC
>DMQJ01000279.1:0-209 GCA_003455715.1 Acidimicrobiaceae bacterium
GTGGTCACCCTGCGCACGCTGGCCGAGTCGCTGGCGCTGCGCGACCGGTTGGGTGAGGGGCATCGTCTGGTGGTCATCGGCGCCGGGTTCATCGGGCTCGAAGTGGCAGCCACCGCCCGCCAACGCGGGTGCGAGGTCGCGGTGCTCGAAGGGCTGGCTGCACCCCTCGTGCGCGGCCTGGGTGCGGAGTTGGGGACTGCCGTCGCCGG
>DMQJ01000279.1:444-768 GCA_003455715.1 Acidimicrobiaceae bacterium
GGAGTTGGGGACTGCCGTCGCCGGTGTGCACGCACGCAACGGGGTCGACGTTCGCTGCAACGTGCAGGTGGCCGGGCTGGCCGTGCAGGCCGACGGTTCGGTGGAGGTGTCGCTGGGTGATGGCAGCGCGCTCACCGCCGACACCGTGGTGGTGGGCATCGGTGTCGCACCCACTCTCGACTGGCTGGCCGACAGCGGGTTGCAGTTGGGCGACGGCATTCGCTGCGACGCGACCCTCAACGTCGGCGTGCCGGGGGTGTATGCCGCAGGCGACTGCACTCGTTGGCCCAACGGTGCGTTCGTCGGCGACGACGGCGGCGCGGG
>DMQJ01000279.1:1001-1258 GCA_003455715.1 Acidimicrobiaceae bacterium
ACAGCGGGTCCCGAGGAGATGCGCGTCGAACACTGGACCAACGCCAGCGAGCAGGGCGCCGCGGCCGCGCGCAACCTGCTGGCCGAGTTGCGTGGCGAGCAGCCGGAGCCGTTCGAGTCGGTGCCGTTCTTCTGGAGCGACCAGTTCGACAGCCGCATCCAGTTCGTCGGCCGCGCCCACGGCGACGACGAGGTGCACATGTTCAGCGGCGACCCTGCCACCGGCCCGTTCGCCGCGCTCTACGGCTACGGCGGCCG
>DMQJ01000279.1:1477-1667 GCA_003455715.1 Acidimicrobiaceae bacterium
CGCGCTCTACGGCTACGGCGGCCGCCTGCGCGGCGTGCTCGGCGTGAGCAGCCCCAAACTGGTCATGCCGTTCCGTGCCCTCCTGGCCGCCAAAGCCAGTTGGCTCGACGCCCTCGACAAAGCCGCCCAACTCACCGCTTGACCCCCACCCGCCGCGCCAGCCCGACCGGTTTCTGGGGCTGATCCTTCT
>DMQJ01000279.1:1812-14887 GCA_003455715.1 Acidimicrobiaceae bacterium
GGTTTCTGGGGCTGATCCTTCTCACGCCTGCTTCTGGGGCTGAAGACTCACGATTTCCGCAACGATCCAGCCCCAGATGTGCCAACCACGGGGGCGACGGGCAGCAGCTAGGGTCGCACTCTGCGGCATGGGGGCCGCTTGTTGAATTGAGGGACGCGATGACCACTCCGCACTTGCCGGGCCGCTTGGGCAATCCCGACTCCACGCTCGCCACCGACCCGCGATCCGACCCGCGCATGGTGGCCGCGATGGCGCCCGTCGGTCTTGCCGAGCGCACGCCGCCGCAACCGGTCGGTCTCGACACGCCGCTTGAGCAACTGCACGAGTTCAACACGATGTCCGAAGCCGGCTTCGACATGATGTTCTCGATGTTCAGTTCGGCGCTCCCGCCGGTGGAGGGAGTCGAACGCACGGTGGAAGTCATCCGCGGCATCGACGGCAACGACATCACCCTGTACCTCCACCGGCCCGCCGGCACGACCAGCGCGACCGGCACGATGCCGGGCGTGCTGCACCTGCACGGCGGCGGCATGACCATCCTCGAAGCATCCGGCGCGGGCTATCAGCGTTGGCGCGACCTGCTTGCGGCCACCGGCATGGTGGTGTGCGGGGTGGAGTTCCGCAATGCCAGCGGCAAGCTCGGCCCGCACCCGTTTCCCGCGGGCCTCAACGACTGCACGTCGGCGCTGCTGTGGTTCGGCGAGCAGCGCAGCCGGTTGGGTGTGTCGCACATCGTCGTGTCGGGCGAGTCGGGCGGCGGCAACCTCACCCTGGCCACCACCCTGAAGGCCAAGCGCGACGGCCATCTCGACCTCATCGCCGGCGTCTACGCGCAGTGCCCGTACATCTCCAACGCGTACGAGTCGCCCACGCCCGAACTCACCTCGTTGCACGAGAACGACGGCTACTTCCTCAGCTGCGAGCAGATGGCGGTGATGGCCATGCTGTACGACCCCACTCGCGACAGCGCCACCAACCCGCTGGCGTGGCCGTACCACGCGCCAATCGACGAGCTGGTGGGTTTGCCGCCTCACATCATCTCGGTGAACGAACTCGACCCGCTGCGCGACGAAGGCCTCGCTTACTACCGCAAGCTGGCTGCGGCGGGTGTGCGCGTGGTGGCCCGCACGGTGAACGGCACCTGCCATGCAGGCGACTGCCTGTTCGAGGCGGCGATGCCCGACGTCACTCATGCGACCATCCGCGACATCAAGAGCTTCGCCGACTCGCTGTAAACCAGAGCTGCCATCTGCGTGTCGGTCGGGCACCAGAGGGATTCACAGCCGCAACGTTCGCCAGTAGGGTTCACGGGATGCAGTGGCGGATAGTTCTCCTGGCTCTTGCTATGTCGTTGACCGGCCCGATCGCCGCGCCGGACCCGACACTCGCTCGGGCCGAAACACCCGCCACTGCGGTCTGGAAGGGCAAGACGCTCCCGCCGGCCGATCCCATCGTGACGCCCCCCGACGCGGAGGGCACCATCGACAGCGCAGGCGGGGCGCCTTCTACCGGCAGTGCGGTCGTGGTGTCCAAGGAGGTCTCGACGAGGCTCGCTCGGCTCGATCGGAATGCCGAACTGACGGTTGAAGTGGTCGGCAGTGGCGCACGTCAGGCGCTCCGGCGGTTCGACGGAAGCCTGCTCAACGAGATCGATGGCGTTGCCTTGGCCTCGTTGACCGCTGCGGAGATCCAGGCCGTGGCTGCCGACTCCGGCGTGTCGGCTGTCCGACTTCCGGTCGACCTCCGCCGCGGTCTGCTTGGACGTGGGCCAAGCCGCACGCCGGAGCACCGCGGCGACTTCTGGAGCCAGAACCATGTCGACTGGTTGCCCGAGAACGCCGGAATGGGCGTGAACGTCGGCATCATCGACATCTTCGACCCGGCCGTACTCGCCGAACAGATCGCCGACGGTGAGATCCCCGATGTTCCCGCCGCCCAGCGCGCCTGCTTCTACCTCGGGGCTCCCTGCCCGTTCGGGGTAGCCGGTTACACCCACGGCAACGAGGTGGCCGAAGTGCTGGCCGAAGGTGCACCGGGCGCCAACCTCTATCTGGCAGAAGTGGGCACCATCACCGACTACTTGCTGGCCCTCGACTGGTTCGCGTCGCATGGTGTGAGCGTCGTCAACCACTCCGCCACGGGGCCCTACGACGGCCCCGGCGACGGAACGGGGCCGTCGGCTGCAGTGGTCGACTACGCGGTCAGCCGCGGTATGGCCTGGTTCAACGCCGTAGGCAACGCAGGGAAAGAGCCCGGCCAGGTGAAGTTCACCGGCGGCTACTTCCGCGGCAACTGGTACGACCCCACCGGCAATCGGTGGATGAACTGGTACGGCAGCGACGAATCGCTCACCATCTACTGCGGAGCCCTCATGGGTGTGCGGTGGAGCGACTGGGGTACCGCACGCACCGACTACGACCTGTACATCAGCGATCATCGCTACAGCACGAAGTCGAACGGTACGAAGGTGTTGGTGAGCGCGGCCAACCAGGCGGCGGGGGCGGCGCCGCTCGAAGGCAACGACATGCGATGGCTGTGCAACACCAACCCTGCGTACGGGCCGGTGCACGACCTCAACGGCGATGGGTTCGTGAGCCTGTGGCTCTATCGAACGACGAGGTCCTCGGCGTCGCCGTCCGGTGACCGCATCGAAGTGATGGTCAACAACGGGTATCTGGAGTACCCCACCACCGCTGGCAGCGCCTCCATCCCATTCGGCGACTCGAAGAATCCGGGCGCAGCATCGGTGGGTGGCCTCGACAACAACGACTTCACTCAGTGGTACTCCAACAGGGGGCCCACCAACGACGGACGGGTGAAGCCCGACTTCGTGTGGCTGTCGTGCATCAGCACGTCGGTCCGGTCGCAGGCTTGGAACTACTGCGGCGGCTCGACCTTCAACGGCACGAGCGCATCGACACCGGTCATCGCCGCGTACGCAGCCGACGGCATCGCCGCCTTCGACCTCGAGGCTCCCGCGTACGTCATCTCATGGCTGCGGTCGATCTCACCTGGGGCCAACGCCAAGAACAACGATGTCGGCTGGGGCAAGCCGGTGCTCCCCTCGCAGCCCTTCCAGCCGGAGGCCACTGGCTACTCGCCAATCACCCCCGGTCGCGTCCTCGACACCCGTGGGGTGAACGGCCAGATCTGGGGCGCCCCGATCGGTCTCAGGCCACCTGGTTCGATCACCACCATCGACATGTCGACCTATCTGTACGCGTTCGGCAACGACGTTCCGTTCGACGCGACGGTCGCCCTCAACGTTGCCGTCGTGAATGCGACGAACGACGGATGGTTGCAGGTGTACCCCACCGGCCAGGCCGCACCGGGCCAGACCTCGTCGATCAACGTCTCGGCCGGCCAGACCCGCGCCAACTTCGTACTGGTGCAGACCAACTGGGGACGGGTCAGCTTCTACACGAGTGGGGGTGGCCACATCATCGCCGACCTGGTCGGGGTGTTCGGCCGCCTCGGACCGTCGTCGCCGAAGTCGCTGATCCCCGTCCCTCCATACAAAGTGTGGGACACGGCGTCCTGCCTCGGATGCAACGGCGCGCTGGCTGGTGGCACCTTCGCTGACGTCACCGTTGCTGGCACCACGAGCCCGACCGACTCGTCCGCAGGTGTCCCACCAGTCAGCGGCGAGGACCCACCGGGTGCCGTCGCGCTGTCCGTCACCGTGAGCGGCGCAACGCAGAAGGGGTACCTCAGCGTCGTGCGGCCGAACACCACCGCCTTCACCACCTCGTCCCTCAACTACATGCCGGGCGAGTCGCTCACCACCACCACGTTCATGCCGATCGACGAACTCACTTCGGGCAAGGTTCGGGTGTTCACGTCGCAAACGGTCTCGGTGCGCATCGACGTGCTCGGCTACTTCGCATCTGGCAATACCGACGGGGAGGGCCTCTACGTCGGTAGGCGCCCGACGCGGGTCCTCGACACACGACAGACAGGCGGCAAGGTCGACGCCGGCGGGTTCACCTCGGCGCAGATCACCGGAGTGGGTGGGGTGCCGGTCCACGACGTGGCGGCCGTGTTCGTCAACACCACGTCGGTGCACGCCGATGCCCCGGGCACAGTGCGCTCGGGTGCCACCGCAACGGGCGGCGGCTACATCACCACGTCGATCCCGTCGCCCGCACTGCCCGTGGCCGCAGGGTCGATTGCTGCGCTCGACGCCGATGGGGCACTCCGAGTGCACACCGACACCCGGTCGAATCTCATCGCCGACATCGGCGGCTACTTCACGAGTGGCGAAGGACCATTCGACGGAACGACGCCGATCCTGGAGGACAACGGCGACACCGCATGGCTCCGAGGGCTCGGCATCAGCGACGACGGGTCGCTCGTCGGTTATCTCCGAGGGGGCTTGGTCTTCCTGTGGCACCGCGACTCCGGGGTCACCATGCAACTGCCGGGATCGAACGTACAGGATCTGTATGTCGCCGGCGACGGCCAGTCGGTGGTGTTCTCGACGCCGTCACCGCTTGTGCCCGGCGACGATACAGCGGACTGGCGGCACTACGACGTCTACCGTTACCGAGTGGCCGACGACCAGTACGAACGGCTCACCACGGTCGGCAGCAGCGAGACACGGGTCCGCGGCATCAGCGACGACGGCAACCGCGTGTTGATCCTGTCGCCGACGCCCACCGGACCATCCGACACCGACGGCGCGGCCGACTTCTACGTGCACGATCGAGCGCTCCTCACGAACTTCGCACTGCCACTCAGCCCCGGCCACGACCTTCACCTCAGCGGCGACGGCACGCGGGTGGTGTCCGGGGGGACCGGCGGCGGCAACGCAGTGTGGGCACGAACGTGGGTCATCGACACGGGCGAGGTCACCGAGCAGGTGGTGCCAAACACCTTGACGTCGGGATACCTGCGAGACGTGTCGACTGACGGCACGATCCTCCTCTACTCCCAGCAGAACTCGATCCTCCGCTTCGACACCGAGACCGGCATCGCCGCGATTCTTCCGATCCAGTACTGGCATCGCGGCTTGTACCAGCCAATGGCCTGGCTGAGCGGCGATGGTTCGCAGGAACTGATGCTCGGCAACCGGAGTGTCGCTCTCGGGTTCGACTCGGAGTCGTACCCCTCCGCCCTCCTTGTGGTGCACCGCGATCCGTTCCACGTGGTCACTGCGAGCCGATCGACGAGTGGCGAAGTCCCCAACGGATTCATCGCTGCAGCGCAGGTCGCTGACGGCGGCGGATGGGCGGTGTACGTCACGTCGTCGACCAACGTCACCGACACCAGCGGCGGCAACTTCAACATCTATCTCGTCGACCTCAGCGCCCTCTAGATCGCCGTACGATGACGCCATGAGGTCAACCCTCGCCACCGTCATCGGCTGGCTGCTCGTCATCCTCGTGGTGTTCTACGCCTTCGGGTTCATCATCGGCACCCTGCGGTTCGTGCTGCGTTCCATCATCTGGTTCGTCGTGCTCGGCGGGCTGCTCTGGGCGTGGCTCGCGCTCAAAGACCCGCCGAAAGCCTGAGCACCGACGAGATGCAGCGCCCGTACGCCGACGTCGACGTCTTCACCGCCGAGCCCTACCGCGGCAACCCGCTGGCCGTGGTGCTCGACGGCAGTGGCCTGAGCACCGACGAAATGCAACGGTTCGCCCACTGGACCAACCTGTCGGAAACCACGTTCGTGCTGCCGCCCACCCAGGCGGGTGCCGACTACCGGGTGCGCATCTTCACGCCCACGATGGAATTGCCGTTCGCCGGCCACCCCACGCTCGGCACGTGCCATGCATGGCTGGAGGCGGGCGGAACACCCGCTCACCCCGACGTGGTGGTGCAGGAGTGCGGGGCCGGGCTGATCACCATCCGCCGCGACGCCGCCACCGGCCGCATGGCATTCGCTGCGCCACCGCTGAGGCGCTCCGGGCCGCTGGAGCCGGAAGTGTTGGCGGAGGCCGTTGCATCGTTGCGGCTCGACCCGGCCCAGGTGCTCGACTCGGCGTGGATCGACAACGGCCCTGGCTGGCTCGGATTGCGGCTGGCGACAGCCGCAGACGTGCTGGCCATCCGCGCCGGCGCCGTCACCCTCGACATCGGGGTGGTGGGTCCGCATCCGGAGGGCAGCGAGTGCGCCGTCGAGCTACGCGCCTTCTTCCCCAAGGACGGCATGACGGTGGAAGACCCGGTGACCGGCAGCCTCAACGCATCGGTCGCCCAGTGGCTGGTAGGCAACGGCACGCTGCCCCGCTCCTACGTCGCTGCCCAGGGCACCGCCCTCGGCCGCGCCGGCCGCGTGTACATCCACACCGATGAGGCCGGCCAGGTGTGGGTGGGCGGCCATTCCGTCACCTGCGTGCGCGGCACCGTGGCGCTGTAACTGGTCACGCGCCTGCTGAAAACTGAGTAGCGCGTTACTCAGGACATGGGGCCGTGGAAGGTTCACAATGGCCGACATGACCAACGTCTCCGGGCCATGGAACCAGCCGCCCCGCTCCACGCCGATCCCCGGCAACGAACCCATCAACGCACCCCAAGGGCTCGACCAGCCCGCGCCCACCTCGGCACAGTTCCTCGCCGGAGTGAACGCACCCACTGCGCCGCCACCGATCATCACCGGGCCGCCCAACATGGGCATGCCTGGGCAGGGTCCGATCATCGGGCCCGGTTCGCCCTATGGGCCGTACGGTCAAGCGTCGAGGCGCAAGCGCAGTTGGTTCGGCACCATCTTCGTGTTGCTCATCGTTGTGGTCACCCTCGGCGGCATCGGCATCGGTGTGTGGGCGGCAGTGAAGGGTGTGCAGACGGCCAACGACGCCAGCAACCGGGCCGACGAGTTGACCAACCCTGCGCTGTCCGACAGCGACCGCACCGCGCTCGGGCTCACCGGCGGTGAGCAGTTCCTGTGGGAAGGCCAAGGCATGGCCAGGGCGGCCGCCGTGTTCGAGGAGGCCATCGGCGGCGCCCCCACCAGCTTCATCTCGCTGCAGTTCTATGGCGACTACGCGTTCGCCACCGTGCAGAGCACCGTCGCACCGAACCAGGTGGACCGCTACGGCTGGCGCCTCGGCGTGGTCGACGCGCCGTCGCCCGAACGCAACGACGACGAGGCCCCGCTGAAGGTGTTCACCATCGACCAGATCGACTGGGCTGCGGTGAGCGCCACCGTTGCCCAGGCCCCCGCGCTGCTCGGCATTCCCGACGGAACGGTGAGCCACGTGATCGTCGACAAGCCGTACTTCATCGATGCCGATCCACTGTCGGTGAAGGTGTACGTCACGAGCGACCGCGACAGCGGCTACGTGCAGGTGGCACCCGACGGCACAGTGTTGGCGATGTACTGAGCGAGCCCATGGCGCCGCCGTTCTAGGCTGTCGGGCATGACAGCGTCGTCGCATCTCTCGCAGGTTTGGTTCAACGTCACCCCGTTGGAGGTGAGCCACGGCAAGGGCTGCTGGGTCACCACCACCGGCGGCGAGGAGTACCTCGACTTTGCCGCCGGCATCGCGGTCAACAGCACCGGTCACGCGCACCCGAAAGTGGCGGCTGCCATCGCCGAGCAGGCCCAGCGATTCATCCACGCTCAGGTCAACGTGTACCGCCACGACCTGCTCGAGCCGCTGGCCGCGAAACTCAACGACCTCACCCCAGCTGGCATCGACACGTTCTTTTATGCCAACTCCGGCGCCGAGATCACCGAGGCAGCGGTGAAGCTCGCCAAGCAGGCCACCAAGCGCCCGCACATCGTGGTGTTCAGCGGCAGCTTCCACGGCCGCACCCACATGGCCATGGCCATGACCACCTCGAAGACCGGTTATCGCGCCGGGCACGCGCCGCTGCCCGCAGGTGTGTTCGTCGCCCCCTACCCCGACCCGCTGGCGGCCGACCAGGACGCCGAAGTGGCCAAGGCGTTGAAGGGCTTCGACCATCTGCTGAAGGCCATGACCGCGCCCGACGAAACGGCTGCCGTCATCCTCGAGCCGGTAATGGGTGAGGGTGGCTACATTCCCGCGCCGCCGGCGTTCATCCACGGCCTCGTCGAACGCTGCCGCGAGCACGGCATTCTGTTCATCGCCGACGAAGTGCAGAGCGGCTTCGGCCGCACGGGCACGATGTTCGCCGTCGAGCACTACGGCATCGAGCCCGACATCATCTGCATGGCGAAGGGCATTGCCAGCGGCTTCCCGTTCTCCGCGCTCGGCACCCGCGCCGAGCTCGATGCCAAGTGGACCAAGGGCAGCCACGGTGGCACCTATGGCGGCAACGCCATGGGCTGCGCCGCGGCACTTGCCACCATCGAGATCATGCAGGAGCCTGGCTTCCTCGAGAACGTGAACGCACGCGGCGCCCAACTCACCGCCGGCATCCAAGAGCTGCAGCGGGAGCATTCCTGCATCCGCCAGGTGCGCGGCCCGGGCCTCATGGTGGGCACCGAACTCGACGACCCAGCTCGGGTCAGCGCCGTCCTGCAGCACTGCCTCACTGAGGGCAAGCTCATCCTCATGAACGCTGGCACGTACGGCACGTGCCTGCGTTGGATGCCTCCGCTCGTGGTCAACGAGCAGGAGATCGATCTTGCACTCGCCGCGTTCGGCGCGGCGTTGAAGGCCACGGCGTAACGGCCGCCTCGGGCACCACCGGACACCGCTGTGCCCCGTCTCGACGCCGAACGCATCGCGCTGTGGCGACAGTTCTGCATCGCCTCCTCCCGGCTGCAACGTGAGATCGACCGGGCACTCACCGACGAATACGGCCTACCGCTCACCTGGTTCGACGTGCTCACCGAACTTCGTCGGGCCGATGGGTCGATGCGCGTGCACGAGTTGTGCGAACTGCTCGACGAGGTGCCGAGCAGCCTGTCGCGTCGGCTGGCCCGCATGGAAGACGACGGCTTGGTGAAGCGCAAGGCCACCCCTCGGCCCGACGACCGCCGCGCCGTCACGGTGAGCATCACCGCTCACGGTCGCACACTGTGGCGCGACGCCAACATCGACTACCGCCGTCTGGTGCAGCAGCACTTCGCCCATCGGCTCACCGACACCGACCTCGCCGCCCTACAGCGCGTCTTCGGGAAGCTCGGCTAGGAAGGGCGAGGGCTCCGACCCGAGTGAGACGACGAACCCGAGTGCCGACTCGCGTCCCGGGTGGCGAGTGAGCACTCGGTTGCGGGCTGACACTCGGGTGGGTGGGCTGACACTCGGGTGGACGGGATGGGCTCCGATTTCGGCGGATTGCCGCTGTGCGGGCAGACTTTGCCCCAGTTCAACCCCCCGAACGAACTCTCACCCAAGGAGCCACGTCATGACCACTGCCGTCATCGTCGATGCCATTCGTACCCCCCTCGGCCGCCGCAACGGCAAGCTCAAGGACTGGCACCCGGTCGACCTCTCGGCCGAAACCCTGAAGGCCTTGCAGACCCGCACCGGTATCGACCCCGCCCTCGTCGAAGACGTCATCATGGGCTGCGTCATGCAGGTGGGCGAGCAGGGCGTCAACGTGGGCCGCAATGCGGTGCTCGCCGCCGGCTGGCCCGAGGAGATTCCTGGCACCACCATCGACCGCCAGTGCGGCAGCAGCCAGCAGGCCGCCCACTTCGCGGCCCAGGGTGTCATGGCTGGCGCGTACGACGTGGTGGTGGCCGCCGGTGTCGAAGTGATGACCCGTGTTCCCATGGGTTCGTCGATGGCCGACGGCAAGTACGGCTTCCCGTTCGGGCCCGCCGTAGGTGCCCGTTACGCCGCCGCCGGTGGCCTGGTGCCGCAGGGCATCTCGGCCGAGATGATCTCCGACAAGTGGGGCCTCACCCGCGACGACCTCGACGCGTTCGGCGCCCGCAGCCAGCAGTACGCCGCCCGCGCAACCGCCGAGGGTCGCTTCCAGGCCGAGATCCTCCCCGTCCTCGGCGCCGACGGCACCTTGGTGACCACCGACGAAGGCCTACGCGACACCACCATGGAGAGCCTGGCCAAGCTGAAGCCGTCGTTCCGCCCCGAGGAGGAAGGTGGCCGCGTCACCGCTGGCAACTCGTCGCAGATCACCGATGGCGCCGCCGCCCTGCTCATCATGAGCGAGGAGAAGGCAGCCGCCCTCGGCCTGAAGCCCCGCGCTCGCTTCGTGAGCTTCGCCCTCGCCGGCGACGACCCGCGCATGATGCTCACCGCACCCATCCCGGCCACGAAGAAGGCACTCGCCAAGGCCGGCCTCACCATCGACGACATCGATCTGGTGGAGATCAACGAGGCCTTCGCCTCCGTGGTGCTGGCGTGGGAGAAAGAACTCCACCCCGACATGAGCAAGGTGAACGTGAATGGTGGGGCCATCGCTCTCGGTCACCCGCTCGGCGCTTCGGGTGCTCGCCTGATGACCACCCTGCTGAATGAGTTGGAGCGCACCGGCGGCCGTTACGGCCTGCAGACGATGTGCGAGGGCGGCGGCATGGCCAACGCCACCATCATCGAGCGCCTGGGCTGACCCTGCGCTATTGGTTCACCTTGAGTGTTGCCGCGCCACGGGGGTGCGGCAACACTCGGTAGCCTCGCTCTCATGCCTGCACTTTCGACCATTCTGTGGGTGCTCGGCGGGCTCCTCATCGGCTACGTCCTGTGGAAAAGTGGCGTCGGCATGTTGCGTGGCTTCACCAGCCCCCTGCCGCCACCTCCACCGGCCGGTGAGATGCGCAAAGTGAACGTGCGCTACCGCTGCACGGTGTGTGGGCTGGAGATCAAGCTCATGTTGGCCCCCGACGAAGACCCCCCGCCGCCGCGGCACTGCATGGAAGACATGGTCATCCAGGCGCCGCTGTACGACTGACGACAGGGCAGTTATCCCCCACCTGTGGATAACTCTGTGGTGAAACTACAGCGATGTAACTCGCTGTCCACACCCTTTGCGGGGCCTCCGGTTGACGCAGCGCGGCGCTATCGCCACTTGGTGGCGGTGTAGAGCCCGGCAAGCAGGAACCCCAAGCCCACCAGCACCGGCATGTTGGTGTTCTCGAACGCCGGCACCACGTAGCGCAGGATGATGGCCACCACACCCAGCGCGAAGAACACCATCATCAGGATGGGTACCCAGCGGGGGCTCTCGTAGAAGTCTTTGGGCGTCGGCGGCGTGTAGCGCGACGATTTGGCCACGGAGCTGTCGTGGTGCGGGGCCTCTTTGGCCATTGCACTGCCCTGGCCCGGCTTGGTGCCCTTGGGCGTCACTCGGCCGGATGTCGTTCGCTTCGGAGGTGCCACGGGCGGCAAGTCTAGGTGAGCGCGGGCGAGCCTCAACCCATTCGACAATCGAGCCACTCACCGGGCAGGCTGTATGGATGCCGCGGGTGCTCGTCATCGACAGCTACGACAGCTTCGTCTACAACCTCGTCCAGTACCTGGGCGAGCTGGGTGCCGAGCCCGAGGTGGTGCGCTGCGACCAGTGGACGGTGCAGCAAGCGCTCGACGCTGCACCCGACCTGGTGTTGCTCTCACCCGGCCCCGGTCGCCCCGAAGAGAGCGGCATCATCTGCGATGCCATCCCTGCATTCGCCGAGCGCGGCACGCCCGTATTCGGCGTGTGCCTCGGCCACCAGGCCATCGGCCATGTGTACGGCGGCGACGTGGTGCGTGCGCCGCACCTGATGCACGGCAAGACCTCACCCGTCGAGCACCGCAACATCGGGGTGTTCGAAGGCCTGCCCAACCCGCTCACCGCCACCCGCTACCACAGCCTGGTCATCGACCCGGCCACGATGCCCGACTGCCTGGAGGTAACGGCGAGCACGGCCGACGGCATCGTGATGGGCGTGCGTCACCGCACCCTGCCGGTGGAAGGCGTGCAGTTCCACCCCGAGAGCATCCTCACCGGCGCCGGCCACGACCTCCTGCGCAACTTCCTCCGCCGCGCCCCGCACTGAGTCGAGCCGCCGAAGCGGCGCTGCCCGCCCGCGCTCAGGTACTGGGCGGCGGTTCGGTGGTCGTGGTGGTGGTGCTCGTGGTGGTGGTGCTGCTCGTGGTGGTGACCGCCGGCGCCTGACCCACCTGGAGTTTCACCACACTGTTGGGCTCTACCAAGCTGCCCGAGGGCACGTTCTGGGAGATGACCTTGCCGATGTTGGGGTTGCCGGCGGCCAACGGCTGGTACGTCACCTGGCCGACCAGACCCAACTCGGCCAGCTTGGCCATCGCCTGCGCTTCGGTGAGGCCGGTGAGCGGCGGCACAGTGACCTTGGCCGGCCCGCTACTGACGTAGAGCACCACGGGCGACCCCTTGTCGACCACGGTGCCCGCCGCTGGGTCGGTGCGAATGGCGCTACCGGCGGGGATGGTGGGGTGCTCTTCGGTCATCACGGTGACCGCGAAGCCGTACGTGTCGCTCTCGAGCGTGGCCTGCGCGTTGGCTTGCGACAGGTTCTCGACCGGTGGGACGGCCACCTGGTTGGCGCCACCCGACACCACGAGCGTGATGGGGTCGCCCTGGCGCAACTCGGTGCCCGCGGGCGGTTCGGTGCGGATGACCGTGCCCTTCTCGACCGAGGGGTTCTCCTCGGTGACGATGGTGACCTCAAGCCCCAACCCGCGCAACTGGGCGACGGCGTCGTCTTGCAGCAGGGTGGAGACGTCGGGAACAGCGAACGGCGTGCGAGTGGGGTTGTAGTACACGTTGACCAACTGGTCGGTCTGCACGAGGACATCGGCGATCGGGTCGGTGCGGTGGATGGTGCCTTCGGGCTGGCCCTCCACTTCTTCGATGATCGGGTTCACCTGCAACCCGAGGTCGGTGAGCGTCTGCGTGCCCACCTCGAGGGTCTGGCCCACCACGTTGGGCATCGCGAACGTGGAGGCTTCCTTGTCTTTGGCCAGCACGTTGAACAGCACGATGCCGCCGGCGACCAGCGCGATGAGCGCGAGGAACCCGATGACGGCGTACATGCCACCGCGCCCACCGCTGTACTCCTGTTGCTGCTGGGCGTACGCGGCCTGCTGTTGCGCGTACGCGGCCTGTTGCGCGTAGCCCGTCTGCTGGGCACCCATGGCGGTGGTGCGCGGCATGGCGGCCGTGGCGCCTGCTGGCATGGGCTGTTGCGGGCGGGGCACGGCGCCGGTTGCACCCG
>DMQJ01000079.1:0-297 GCA_003455715.1 Acidimicrobiaceae bacterium
CAACACGACGACTCACTGCAGCGCGACTGGGGCGACGAACGGTTCGACGTCGTGGTGGGCAACCCGCCGTTTCTCAGCCAACTGGCGGCGGCCACCACACGAGGCGGTCGCTCGGTGCACGGAGGTGGCCCCTATGCCGACACTGCGGCCGAGTTTCTCGCCCTCGCCATTCGGCTCACTCGGGTGGGCGGCAGGGTGGGGCTGGTGCTGCCGCAGTCGCTGTTGTCGGCACGCGACGCCGGTCCGATCCGTTCGTTCGTCGAGCAGTCGGCGGCGCTGCGGTGGATGTGGTGGAGC
>DMQJ01000079.1:514-4721 GCA_003455715.1 Acidimicrobiaceae bacterium
TGGTGGAGCGACGACCATCACTTCGACGCGGCGGTGCGCGTGTGGGCTGGTGTGTGGGAGGTGGGCGGCGAACAAGAACTGGTGCGCCGTCAGTTCGGCGGCGACTTCGCCGACGTTGAATCGATGGCGATGCCGCGCCACTGGGCGAGTCTGCTCACCGGTACGACGTCGCCCGATGCCGCTGGGCCGACGCTCGGCAGCATCGCCACCTTCACCGCCGATTTCCGCGACCAGTACTACGGGCTGATCGGGGCGGTGGGCGACGAGGTCGACGGCCCGCCCCTTGTTACCTCCGGTCTCATCGACCCGGGTCGGTGCCTATGGGGGGAACGGCCGGTGCGTTTCGCCAAGGCCCGCTACGAGCGGCCAAGGGTGGCGCTCGATGCGCTGAGCCCGGCGATGCGTTCGTGGGCAGATGCGCGGCTCGTGCCGAAGATCCTCATCGCCAACCAGACGAAGCGCATCGAAGCCGTGCACGATCAGGGTGGCGCGTGGCTGCCGGGCGTGCCGGTCATCACCTGCGTCACACCCCACCCAGAGCGGGTGTTGCGTGTGCTGTCATCCGACGCGGCGACGCAGTTCGTGCACGCACGCGCCGCAGGCAGCGGGCTCTCTGCCGGCACGGTGCGGCTCTCGCCGCGCCTGCTCACAGAGATCCCGCTGCCCTAGCAACGGTGCGCTGTCGAGCGGTCAGGCGACTCGACGACGGGTGGTGGCCACGAGAGCGCCCCCACCGAGGAGCAGCGCCGCTGCCAGCCAGACGAGCGAAGCCGAGGTGTCGCCGGTGCTCGGCAGCCCGCGGCTGACGGTGGTGGTAGGTGCAGTGGTCGGCTGGGTCGGGGTGGGGTTGCCGCTGCCGCCGTCGCTGGTGGGCGGCACGCTGCAGTCGGGGGCCACCTCGTCCTCGAAGGAGGCGCCGGATCGTTCGCCGCCGTTGGCCACGAATCGAATGTCGCCATCGATGAGCGCTCCGACGGGCACAACGGTGGAGGTCTGGTACAGCTCGCCCACCGTCAGCTGGGGGGAAGCGGTGAACGAGTCGTCGTTCACGTACCAGGTGATGGTGTAAGTGGTCGACTCTGGGAAGAAGCTGGTGATGTGCACGTTGAGCGCGGGCTGGTCGTCGTCGTTGCACTCCACCCACATCGCGATCGAGGCCACCGGGGTGACGCAGTACTCCTCCGTGGCGATGGTGTACCCGGAGTCGTACACATAGCGATCGAACGGGTCGATGCCGCTCACCCCGAACTCGCTGTCGTAGGGAACCGTGAACGAGGTCTGGATCGGGCCATTGCCGGTGACGTGATCGCTGAAGCCGGTTGCCCCGTACCCTTCAAGCTGGAGGTCGATGTTGGTGCCGGTGAGCGTGAGGGTGACCAGTGCGCTGTCGTCGCCGCATTCGGCGGTGAGGCTGTAGCCGATGTCGGTGCGTTCAGCGGGCATGGGAATGCCGCACTGGTCGGCGCTGAGGGCGGTGCGCACTCCCGAGTGGTACAGCGTCACGCCGTCGACCTTCACGCTGATGCTCGCCCACCCGAAGTACGGGTCGCTGTTGGAGAAGGTCTTGTCGCCCACCACGGCGAGTTGCGAGAGCGAACTGTTGCGGTCGCCCGTGGTGACGGTGATCTGCTTGGCGGGGCCACTGTTCTGCACGCGCACCGAGAACGTGAAGCCGTCGTTGTCGCAGGTGGCCGATGCGGTGAAGGTGAAGTCGCCGACCTCTTCGGGCTCTTCCGGCGTGCCCGGTTCGGGCGTCGGGTCGTTGTTTGCGCACGGATCGAGCAACCCGGAGTCGTAGAGCTCGGTTGCCCCGTTGTCGGTGAGCACCCGTACGCCCAGTGGCCCGGTGCCGCTGAGGTTCAAGAGGTTGGGTTCGCTGATCGTCCCGTCGACGATGAGGGTCTCGTCGATCCCGTTGTAGGAGAAGATCTGGGCGTCGGTGCTGGTGTTGGCGTCGTTGTCGATCACCTCCACCGTCAGGTGCGTCGCTCCATCGACGCACTGCGCGGTGGTCGAGAAGGTGAGGTCGGCTGCGGCGTGGGCCGCTGTCGGGGCGAAGACGCCGACGGCGAGCATCGCCAGCGCTCCGAACGGTGTCGTGAAGTGTCGGGGTGAGTAACGCACGTAGTAGCTCCTGCGGATGTTGTCGTGGTGACGACCATCATTCGCAGGCGCGCTGAAATTGGGGGTGAGTAGCCACTACTCATTTCCGGGCGACGGCCCTCGTCGCGGTCAGACGAGGGTGATGGTGCCGCCCGCGGTGAGGTCGAGCCCGTACTGCTCCGACACGATGTTGAAGTCGCAGTCGCTGGCCCGCACGTCGTACACCGTGCCCACCTCGGTGAGCACCGTGGAGTCGCCGGGCAGCAGTGTCTGCTCGGCTCCGAAGTCATCGCTGCCCCACTTCTGCGTCGTGGAGGGTGACAGCTGGAGGTAGCACACCTCGGCCGACGTGGAGTTGACGATGGAGACATCGACGAACCCGTAGTTGCCCACGAAGACGGACTCGGAGGTGATGGCTTCACCGGCCACGTAGAGGATCACCTCGTACTCGCCTTCCACCAGCGGTGCCTCGCCGGAGCCGGCGCACGCCCACCAGCTCTCGCCGGAGGGACCACCGAACCACTCCTGGTTGATGAGGCTGAGGGTTTCGTTGAACTCGCCGTTCACGTACCAGGCGGCGTCCCACAACACCCCGTCGACCATGCCTTCCCAGTCGAAGAACGCACAGACCCGACCGTTCGCGGCGGGCACGATCTCCACCTGGTCGATGGGCGAAATGCCGTCGTCGGCCACGCCGGTGGAGAACGTGATGGGACCGAGCCCGACGGTGTCGACGTCGATCTCCACGGGGCCACCGCCGTTCGACGGACGGGTGTCGACCACCACGCCGTTGCGCCCTTCCTCGATGAGCTGCAGGGCGAGGTTGACAGGGCGGAGACCATTGATGAAGCCGCCGAGCGGGATGCAGGTGTCGTTGCCGTCGACCACACCGTCGCCGTTGGTGTCTTCGAGCACGCGGCAGTCGGCGAAACGACCGTCGCCGGTGTCGAGGTTGGTGGGGACGGCGACGAGTTCGCCCGCTTCGTTGACGGCGGTGCCACCGCTGTTGCCGCCGGAGATGGTGGCGTCGCTCTTCACCCACGCCCGGTCGCCGTAGCCCGCTTGCGCCGAGAAGCCCGACACGGAACCCTGGGTGAACGTGATGGTGTCGCCGCCGATGCTGGGGAAGCCGAGGATGCGCAGTTCGTCGCCGAGACGAATCTGATCGGAGTCGCCGATGGGCAGCGCTGGCAGGTTGAGATCACTCACCGGGTTGCCGTCGATGTCGGTGAAGATCTGGATGACCGCCAAGTCGACTTCGGGCTCGAAGGCCACGACGTCGGCGATGTAGGTGGGCACCGGCAACGCATCGGCGCGTTCGGTGAGCGACACCACCAGCGTGTCGAAGAACACCGGGTCGCCGTAGTTCTCCACCACGTGGGCGTTGGTGAGGATGAGTCCGTCGGGGGAGACGATGGTGCCCGAGCCCCACCACAGCGAACTGCCATCGCTGAGCGTGGCGGAGATTTGCACCACGGAACGGGCGATGGTGTCGACGTCGGCCGGCACAGGCGTGGTGTCGACCGGTTCGGTGGTGGGAGTGGTGGTGGTTGCCTCGGCCACGGTGCTGCTGACCGCCAGCGTGGTGCTCGGGGCGGGTTCGGTGCCTTTGTCGTCGCCTCCGCTCACTGCGATGACCCCGACGGTGACAGCGGCGACGGCAGCCAACGCGCCGCCGACGATGAGGCCGGTCTTCTTCTTGGCGGGCGGTGCTCCGCCGGGTGTACCGGGTGTGCCGTACGGACCCATCGGCGGCTGATACGGACCTTGAGGCGGTGGACCTTGAGGCGGCTGACCCTGAGGCGGCTGATACTGCGGCATGGGCACCGTTGGCTGCGCTGCGGTGGGCGGCGGCACGGGGGGTTGGGGTGGCTGCAGATTGGGCCCTGGGGCACCCCACGTGTTGTCGCTCATCGCCGCTCCTCCCGTCAGTTCGTCAACGCGCCGATCCTACGACACCCGCGCCCCGAGTCTCGTTGCCGTCCCCGATTTCCCCACCGTGTCATGGTTTGACCGGCGACTCGCCGGTCACGCCATGACACGGTCGTGGAAACCGTGGCGGGGGGGGGGGGGGCGGTCGGAAGGGGGGCGTGGAGGGGAAGAG
>DMQJ01000079.1:4779-5636 GCA_003455715.1 Acidimicrobiaceae bacterium
CGCCGATCCTACGACACCCGCGCCCCGAGTCTCGTTGCCGTCCCCGATTTCCCCACCGTGTCATGGTTTGACCGGCGACTCGCCGGTCACGCCATGACACGGTCGTGGAAACCGTGGCGGGTGAGGTGGTGCCAGCGACGATGGTTCACCACTGCCCGAGTGGTCATCCACACGAGTTGGGCGGCCCAGATACCCATGAGGCCCAGTTGCGGCCACCGAACTGTCACTGCCAACGCCGGCAGAAAGGCCAGCAGGTTCAGGGCGGCCTGCCTGCCCAGCCAGCCCATGTCGTGGGCGCCGATCAACGCGCCGTCGAGTGCGAAGGCAACGGCGCCGGGCAACTGCATCAACGCCAACACCAGCAGGGCGCCGGTGACCCGCGACTGCACGGCGCTGTCGGCGGTGAACAGAAGGGGAATGAACGGAGCGAGCGCTGCCAGCGACAGCCCGAGTGACGCGCCTCCCCACAGGCTGAGGCGCATACTTCGCCGCCCGATGTGTGCTGCGGCGTCGGCCCGTCCCGCTCCCAGTTCGCCCGCAACCAACGAGTGCAGTGGCACTGCCAGGGCGTCGAGCACCAACGCGAGGAAGATGAACAGCTGGTTCACCACCTGGTTGGCGGCGAGCGTCGGCGCGTCGATGCGGGCTGCCACGATGGTGCTCAGGTTCCACACGGCGTACATCGACATCGCGCGTAGCCCCGCATGCCATCCCGTGCGCAGCAACGGCTCGAAGGAAGCCCACCGTGGGCGGCGCACCTCCATCACCCGTCGCATCCGCACGAGGAAGGCGGTGGCCGCACCCACTTGCGCGATGACGGTGCTCCCCGCCGACCCCGCCATGCCGAGATCGAGCAC
>DMQJ01000079.1:5952-6675 GCA_003455715.1 Acidimicrobiaceae bacterium
CCGCGATGAGCACGAACGGCACCCCGATGGCACTGATGGAGAGGTAGGTGGTGGCGAGATCGAGCACCTCGCCGCGACCGCCGAGCAACCAGCACAACGGACGTGCCAGCACACCGACCACCACGGCGGCGGGCACCCCGAGGAACAGGCTCAGCCAGAGCCCGGTACCCGCGGTTCGGTGTGCCTCGTCGTTGCGGCCGGCACCGACGGCCCGGGCGATGTCGGGGGTGAGGTACTCGAGGAAGTCGAGCAGGGCGATGACATTGAGCAGGATCGTGCTGGCGAGCGCGACACCCGCGAGTTGCGGTGTGCCGAGGCGACCGACGATGGCGGTGTCGACCAGGACGTACACCGGCTCCACGGCCAGCGTGCCGAGCGCAGGAACGGCGAGGCCGACGATGCGCCGGTCGACATCGTCTCGCAGTAGGGGCACGGTTCATGATGCCACGCGCCCCCGATTGGGCGACGTGAGAACGGCTGGCACGGAAAGTGTTGCCATCGGCTGAGCACGGGCTCATCACCCCATGGCACATCGAAGCCGTCCGAGTCGCGTGGGCGCTGTCCCGGTACCCGTCGCCCTGGTGGTGGCGTTCACGTTGATGGTGTCGGCGCTGGCACCCGCTCCGCTGGCGCCGACACCATCTGCCCACGCGGCGGGTGAGCCGCGGTTCGTCGGGCTGAGTCCGGCACGGCTGCTCGACACGCGGCCCGGGTTCGCGACCG
>DMQJ01000094.1 GCA_003455715.1 Acidimicrobiaceae bacterium
GTGCCGGCTACATCTGCTTCACCGGCTCGACCCCCACCGGCCGGCTGATCGCGCGCGGCTGCGCAGACCGGCTGATCGGCTGCTCGCTCGAGCTCGGTGGGAAGAACCCCTTCCTCGTGCTCCGTGACGCCGACCTCGAGCGGGCTGCCGAAGGCGCCGTCCGCGCGTCGTTCTCGAACGCCGGCCAGCTGTGCGTCTCCATGGAGCGGATGTTCGTCGCCGACCAGGTCTACGACCGGTTCGTCGAGCGATTCGTGTCGCGCACCGAGGCGATGTCGCTCGGCGCCAGCCTCGACTGGGGCGTCGACATGGGGTCGCTCATCTCGCAGGCACAGCTCGACACCGTGGTCCGCCACGTCGAGGACGCCGTCGCCAAGGGGGCGAGGGTGCTCACCGGGGGCAAAGCCAGGCCCGACCTGGCGCCGTACTTCTTCGAGCCCACGATCCTCGAGGGCGTCACCCCGCAGATGACCTGCTTCGGCGAGGAGACCTTCGGACCGGTCGTCTCGCTCTACCGGTTCCACGACGAGGCCGACGCGATCGCTCGCGCGAACGCCGGTGAATACGGCCTCAACGCCTCGATCTACAGCCAGGACGGCGCCCGGGCGCGAGCCATCGCCCGCGCGATCAAGTGCGGCACGGTCAACGTCAACGAGGCCTTCGGGGCGACCTTCGCGAGCATCGACAGCCCCATGGGCGGCATGCGCGAGTCCGGCATGGGCCGGCGCCAGGGCAGCGAGGGCATCCACCGCTACACCGAGTCGCAGTCGGTGGCTACCCAACGGCTGATCCGGTTCGCGCCGATGCTCGGGATGTCCGATGCGACCTACGCCAAGGTGATGACCGCCAACCTGCGGCTGATGAAGAAGCTGGGGCGGGCGTGAGCAACGGAGACAGTCGACCAAATTCCGAGGTCTTCGACTTCGACGTACTCGTGGTCGGCTCCGGGTTCGGCGGCTCGGTCACGGCGCTGCGGCTGACGGAGAAGGGCTACCGGGTCGGCGTGGTCGAGGCGGGCCCACGGTTCCGCGACGAGGACTTCTCCTCGGGCACCTTCGACCTCAAGCGCTACCTGTGGGCGCCGGCGCTGGGCATGTACGGCATCCAGCGCATCGACGCCGTTCGCGACACGATGATCGTGGCCGGCGCCGGAGTCGGGGGTGGGTCGCTGGTCTACGCGAACACGCTCTACGAGCCGCTGCCAGCGTTCTACAACGACCCCCAGTGGGCGCACATCACCGACTGGCAGGACGAGTTGGCGCCGTACTACGACCAGGCCAAGCGGATGCTCGGCGTGGTCGAGAACCCGGTCCGGACCCCGTCAGACGACGTGATGGAGAAGGTCGCCACCGACATGGGGGTCGCGGACACGTTCCACCCGACCCCGGTGGGGGTCTTCTTCGGCGGTCCCGGCCAGCTGCCGGGCACCCAGGTCGAGGATCCCTTCTTCGGCGGCGCCGGCCCGTCCCGCAACACCTGCCTCAACTGCGGCGAGTGCATGAGCGGCTGTCGCCACAACGCCAAGAACACCCTGGTCAAGAACTACCTCTACCTCGCCGAGCAGCACGGCGCGAAGGTGCTGCCCCTCACCACGGTCACCCGGATCTCGCCCCGGGCTGCTGGAGCGGAGGGCGGCGGCTACGACGTACGGGTGAAGTTCACCAAGGCCCGCACCCGCCGGGGCGAGAAGGTGCTCACCGCCGAGCACGTGGTGCTGGCCGCCGCTTCGCTGGGCACCCAGAAGCTGCTGCACCGCATGAAGGACGAGGGCCACTTGCCGCGGCTGTCACTGCGGCTGGGCCACCTGTCGCGCACCAACTCCGAGTCGATCCTCGGCGCCATCGGTCCGGTCGACGACCCGACCGACTACTCCTACGGCGTGGCGATCACCTCGTCGTTCCACCCCGACGAGCACACCCACATCGAGCCGGTCCGCTACGGCAAGGGCTTCAACACGATGGCGATGCTCCAGACCGTGCTCACCGACGGTGACGGTGACGGGCCACGCTGGCGGGTCTGGCTCAAGGAGATGTGGGCCCAACGCGCGAACATCAAGGACCTCTACGACTTCAAGCACTGGTCCGAGCGCACCGTCATCGCGCTGGTGATGCAGAGCGTCGACAACTCGATCACGACCTACGGCACGAGGACGTTCGGCGTGTGGCGGATGACCTCCCGCCAGGGTCACGGAGCCCCGAACCCGACCTGGATCCCCGTGGCCAACGAGGCGGTACGCCGAATCGCCGCCAAGGTGGGCGGCACCCCCGGCGGCAACATCGGCGAACCGTTCGGCATGCCCCTCACCGCCCACTTCATCGGCGGCTGCGCGATCGGCGACTCTCCCGAGACTGGCGTCATCGACCCCTACCAGCGGGTCTACGGCCACCCCGGTCTCCACGTCGCCGACGGCGCCGCCGTGACGGCCAACCTCGGCGTCAACCCGTCGCTCACCATCACGGCGCAGGCCGAGCGAGCGATGGCGTACTGGCCCAACAAGGGCGTCGCCTGAGCCGCTTCCCGAAGCGCCCTCGCCCTCGGCATCTCGGGGGGCGGGGCGCAGGGCGCGGGC
>DMQJ01000064.1:0-545 GCA_003455715.1 Acidimicrobiaceae bacterium
CCGCTGCCCGGCCTGCGCCGGCCCGCGGTCGTCAGGTCGGGCACGACCAGTACGGCGACCACCGCGGTGAGGGCCGACCGACACACCCCGGGCTCACCAGCAGCCAGAAGCGTGCGGTGGGTGTGGTGGGCGCAATGGTGGCCATCCTCGGGTTCGCCGCGTTCAGCGGCGGCTCCGACAGCGGGTCGGCAAGCAGCGATTCCATCGGCGCCAACCCCGGTGCCGTCGACGTGTCGCTCACGGTTCCGCCGTCGGTCACGGCCATCGCAGTCGACACCTTGCCCGAGGTGCAGAAGAGCACCATCGCCGCGCCCGTCACGTTCGGGGCCGTGGGCAGCGATGTGGAGAAGGTGCAAGCCCGGCTGAAGGAACTCGGCTTCGACCCGGGCCCGGTGGATGGCGTGTTCGGCGAAACCACCCGCCAGGCGGTGTGGGCCTACAAGAAGCTCATCCTGCGCATCACACCCGCGGAGCTGCAGGCCAGCGACAACGCCTCGATGATCACTCCCGACATGTGGTCGGCGATGCAGGACGACATCTCCATC
>DMQJ01000064.1:739-922 GCA_003455715.1 Acidimicrobiaceae bacterium
CCCCCCGCCGGCCTGGTTCGGGTGCCCGCCACATGGAGATCTACCTGCCCGAGCAGGTGGCCATCGTGTTCCACGCCGACGTGCCGGTGCTGGTCACCCACATCTCATCGGGTGAACTCGACGAGAACGGCGAACCTGCTGAGTTCTGCGAAGTGGGTGTGTTCGACACCGACGAGAAGGGCA
>DMQJ01000064.1:1262-3478 GCA_003455715.1 Acidimicrobiaceae bacterium
TACTTCAACTACGGCATCGCCGTGCACGGCGCGTACGAGGTGCCGCTGTACCCGGCGTCGCACGGATGCGTGCGCATCAACCACCACATCTCGGAGTACTTCCTCGACCTCGTGGAACGCAACGACCGGGTGTATGTGTGGGGCCACGACGGCAAGGAACCCGAGCAGTACACGAAGAACCAGAGCCTGCCCTCGTTCAACTACGCCGACCCCAACGCCACTACCACCACGTCGAGCACCACCACCACGACGCCGCCCACCACCACCAAGCCGCCCACCACCACCACCAAGCCGCCCACGACGACGACGAAGCCCACCACGACGACGTCGGCTCCCACCACCACGGCTCCCACCACCACCACCGAGCCCTGAGCCGATCCGCCGCGCGACGCGCCGACTTCGTCAGTTTCTTGATATCCGGCCAGACGAGCCGAGGGCAGTGTGTCGGCCATGCGAATGCCGTGGCCCGTTCTCGTCCTTGTTGTCCTCGCCGCCTGCGGGGGTGACGAACCGTCCACCGCTTCGTCCACCACGCCTTCCACCGCGGCACCTTCCCGTGCGACTCCCTCCACTGTCGGACCCACCACTGCAACGTCGGCGCCACCGTCGTCACCCATGCCGACGCCCGGGCTCGCCGACGCCGCGACCCTGTTCGACCCCGTCGGCCCGACGGTGATCCCCCACGGTGCGGACGGGGCGTGGAACGCACGCTTCACCGACCCCGGCGCGGTCGTCGTGCACGAAGGTGTGGTGTACGTCTTCCAGAACGCCTTTCCCGACTGGCCCGGACCGGTGGGGGTGGGGTTGTGGCGCTCCACCGACGGCGGCACCACCTTCACCGAGGTGAGTCCTACGCCCGTCTTCGACGGCAGCGACCTTCCCTACGCAGGCGTCGCCGCGCTGGCGTCGTCGGTGCTGGTGCTCGACGACGGCACCTGGGTGATGTACTTCTCCACATGGGAGGCGATGACGTGGCCTGCGGCGCCCTCGCGCATCGGCCGAGCGACGGCTCCCTCGCCGGAAGGCCCGTGGACCGCTGACGTGGCGCCCGTGCTGCAGCCTGGCGACGCCGGCGACTGGTCGTCGGACGCCGTGCGCACGCCCTCGGTCGTGGTGACCGACGACGGGACATACCGGATGTGGTTCGCCGGTGTCGGGCCGACCGGTAGCGCCATAGGTCACGCCACGTCGGTCGACGGCGTCACGTGGACAGCGGACCAGTCACCGGTGATGGAGGCGTCACCGGACGGCTGGGACACGGGCCATCTGCACCAACCCCGAGTGGTGCTCACCCCCGATGGGTACGTGATGGCGTACACCGCGGTGAGCAGCGTCACCAGCGGGGCGGGTATCACCCAGGCGCACGGACTCGCGGTGTCGGCTGACGGCATCAACTGGGAGACCAGCAATGGGCCCGTGGTCGACGCCGATGAGGCTGGCGGGCGAATCATCTGGTTCACCGCGCTCGCCTGGGTGAACGACCGCTACCTGTACTTCACCGAGGTGGGCGCCGGCGGGATGACCGACGTTCACCTTGCGGTCCACCAAGGGTCGGTGCTCGAGCCGGGCTGACCTCGCAGCCGTGCACGTGCCACCTGTGGGGTCACCCCGAACCGCTGGCGGAAGGTGTTGGTGAAGTGGCTGTGCGATGCGAACCCAAGCTCGGCGGCCACTCGACTGAGATCGTCGTCGAGCCGGTCGAGGCTCTGCGCCAGCCGTGCATCGAGCCGGTACCGATGGATCGTGGTACCCATCGCCATTCTGAACGCCCGCGACAGCGTTGCGGGCGACGCACCGAGGGTTCGGGCCACATCGTCGATCGTCCAACGAGCGCTGGCGTCGGCGTGCACCACGTCGAGCACGTGCCCCGCGAGCACCCGCTGTGCGTGTCGACCTCCTGGTGCGGGCACCCCCGTTCCCCGCGTCGACTTCGCCGCGTCGCCCACGGCGGCGAGCAGGGTCTCTTCCACATGCAAGGCCTCGACGCACGACGCCTCAGCCAGCGTGGTAACCAGCGAACGGAGGCCCATCACGTGTCGAGACGCCACCGGTACCACCCGCTGATCGAACTCAGGGGCATCGAAGCTTGTTCCGGTGACCGACTCGTAGACGTCGGGCCGCAACGCCACGAAGTCGCAGCGATCGACCGGGTCGATGAACCGCACCAGCGGGCGGTCGCCGATGGCGTACAGAACGGCGCTGCCTGGGCCGACGAT
>DMQJ01000415.1 GCA_003455715.1 Acidimicrobiaceae bacterium
TCAGCTCATAGTTGATGCTTTTTTTTTTTAATGACCGGGCGCCCCCCGAATTCTCCCCTCTTCCCCACCACGACGCTCTCCCGATCTCCCTGCGCGGGGAGCCGCGCCAGGTCGGCCGACGGAGTGCGCTGGGTCTCCTCGTGATGCGCGCCGCGCAACACGGCGTCGGTGAGCGACACCAACTCGCGCAGCAGCGATCGCTTCCAGTCGCTCCATGCCGCCGGCCCGGTGGCTCGGCTGTCGGCCTCGGTGAGCCCGGCAAGCAGATGGAGGGTCTCTGAGTCGCCCACCGCTGCCGCCACGTTGGCGGCCGTGCGCGGATCGGACAGGTCGCGGCGGGTGGCGGTTTCCGGCAACAGCAGGTGGTGCTGCACCATGGCGGCAATCACCCGACGATCAGCTTCGTCGAACCCCATGCGGCCGACCACGGTGTCGACGAGCTCGACGCCTGCCTCGGTGTGGTCGCCCGGGTAGCCCTTGCCAAGGTCGTGCATCAAGGCACCGATGAGCAGCAGGTCGGGCCGAGCAACGTCGCGCACGAACTCACCCGCGTTGGTGATGGTCTGCAGCAAGTGATGATCCACGGTGTACGTGTGGAACGCATTGCGCTGGGGCAGGCTGCGAACTGCGCGCCACTCGGGCAAGAAGCGGCTGAACAGGCCGTAGCGCTCCAACGCCTCAACGGTGGGGGCCAACCATTCCCCCGACCCGAGCAGGCTCACGAACGCCCGCTGAGTGGACGCCGACCACTGTTCACCCGGAGGTGTGCCACGGCTCGCGAGCAGGCGCAACGATCTGCCGCTCATCGCCTTGCCGGCATGAGCGGCGGCGGCAGCGAATCGGAAGACGTACGACTGCTCATCGACGTCAGCGTCGGGGGCCACCTGCACTTCGTCGTCGACGAGCAACACCCCTGGCGCCAAGGTGGCGGGGGCCGCGGCTTTGGGAAGGCGACCGCCGGAACGCACGAGCCGTTCGACGCGCGCCCAGAACCGCTCGGTGGCCCACTCGATGGCGTGCGCCGCACCAGCCACGGTGAGCATCAGTGCGTCGGCGTCGGCGTAGCCCAGGGCCTCCGCGACTCGATCCTGCTCCTGCAGGAACAGGGTGTTGGTGGGGCGACCAGTGGCTCGATGCAGCTCGCAGCGAACGGCGAGCAACAGCTCGGCGGGAGCCGCCAGGTCTTCCACCGGGCCTTCGAGGGCAGCAGCAACCTCCGGACGATCCACCCGTAGCGCCCAACGGATCATGTCGTGGTCTCGTAGACCACCGCGCCCGTCCTTCAGGTCGGGCTCCAGTAGGGCAGCCACCGCCCCCAGCCGCGACCATCGCTGCTGACCGCTCTCCAGCAGTCGCTGCAACCACGCGTATGGTCGCTTGCGCCACTGCTCGAGCGCCGCCGCCTGCACATCGGCGGCCACCTGCGGGTCGCCAGCAAGGCACCGCACCGCGAGCACCGATGTGGCGGTGTCGAGATCGTCATGGGCGAGCTGCGCGAGCGACTTGGTGGAGTGCACTGCCGGGCTGAGCTTCAACCCGGCATCCCACATCGGGTACCAGAGCGACTCGGCAACCTCTCTCACCGACGAGTCGGACGCCTTGGCCGGATGCAGCAACATCACGTCGATGTCGCTGCCGGGGGCAAGCACACCGCGCGCATAGCCCCCGGTAGCGAGCAGGGCCCAGCCCGCCGGCAGATCGGCAGCAAGGCTCTCGAACCACGAGTCGGCCTGCTGCGACAGCCGACGGGCAAGGCCACGCCCTGCCAAATCGGGGTCGCCCACGAGTTGGGCGCGCACACGGCGAATGGTGGCCGCGTCGACGGGCTTCATCGGCGCGGCCCCACCCTCAGATGGCGTCGGAGCCGGATTCGCCCGTGCGGATGCGCACGATGCTGTCGACCTCGGTGACCCAGATCTTGCCGTCGCCGATCTTGCCGCTGCTGGCGGCAGTGGTGATGGTGTCGACCACGGTGTCGACGACGCCGTCGTCGACCACGAGTTCGAGCTTGACCTTGGGCACGAAGTCGACGTTGTATTCGGCGCCTCGGTAGGTCTCGGTGTGGCCGCCCTGGCGACCGAACCCCTTGACCTCCGAGACCGTCATACCGACGACGCCGGCCGCCTTGAGTGCGTCCTTCACTTCGTCGAGCTTGAAGGGCTTGATGATGGCGGTGATGAGCTTCATGAGAGTGAGTTTCCTCCGATCGAAGATGTGTGGTGCGCTTCGGGGGTAGTGCCCCCGGGCCGCCACCGGAGCGGTGGCCCGGGGACTTGCCCCTACCGGGAGCCGATCGCTCGTCCCCCGTGCGCATGAACGGCGAACCGTTCAGCTGGTGCCGGTGCACTGCACCGGGCTGAGGTCAGTTGGCGTTGCTGTAGCCGGGGGCGCCGTGCTCGTGCACGTCGAGGCCTTCCATCTCTTCCTGCTCGCTCACCCGCAGGCCCACCGTCTTCTTCAGCACGAAGAAGAGGATGCCCGAGGTGACGAGCACGAAGGCGGCGATGGCGGCCACGCCGATGATCTGTGAGAAGAGCTGGCTGGTGCCGCCGCCGTAGAACAGGCCCTTGGCGACGACGCCGTCGACTTCGGTGGCCGAGAACAGGCCGACGGCGATGGTGCCGAACGCACCGCACACGCCGTGCACGCTGATGGCACCCACCGGGTCGTCGATCTTGATCTTGTCGAAGAACAGCACCGCAAAGACCACGATGAAGCCAGCGACGACACCGATGATGAAGGCGCCGAGCGGGTTGACCGCAAAGCATCCGGCGGTGACGCCCACCAGGCCGGCGAGCAGGCCGTTGCCGGTCATGCTCACGTCAGGCTTGCCACTCTTCACCCAGGTGGTGAGCATCGCCACCACGGCACCTGCGGCGGCAGCGATGGTGGTGTTGACGGCGATCAGGCCCACCACCGGGTCGGCGCCGAGCTGCGAGCCCGGGTTGAAGCCGTACCAGCCGACGAGCAGGATGAAGCAGCCAAGGATGGCGAACGGGATGCTGTGACCGGGGATGGTCTGCACCTTGCCGTCGGCGCTGTACTTGCCCTTGCGTGGCCCGAGGAAGTAGGCGCCCATCACGGCGGCACAGCCACCGGTCATGTGCACGATGGCCGACCCGGCGAAGTCGTGGAACGGCGTGTCGAGCTGGAACAGCCAGCCGCCACCCCACTGCCAGCGAACCACGATCGGGTAGATGACGCCCGAGATGACCGCGCTGTACATCACGTACGTGCGGAACTGGGTGCGCTCGGCCATGGCGCCCGACACGATGGTGGCCGCGGTCGCTGCGAACGCCACCTGGAACGTGAAGAACACGAACTTGTCGAGCGTGGCGTAGGTGAAGACGTCGTCGCCGGCAAGGAACCAGCCGCCGCCACCGATGAACTTGCCTGCGCCGGTGAAGTCGCCGCCGAAGGCGATGGCGTAGCCGACGGCGAAGAACAGCAACGCACCAACGCAGAAGTCCATGAGGTTCTTCATGAAGATGTTGGCGACGTTCTTGGCTCGGGTGAGGCCAGCTTCCACGAGTGCGAAACCGGCCTGCATGAAGATGACGAGCACGGCTGCAACGAGGATCCAGATGTTGTCGAGTGTGGCTTGGAGCCCGGCGACGGGGTCTTCGTCCTGGGCAAAGGCGGTGCCCGCCGTTGCCAATCCGATAACCGTCGCGCCTGTGGCGCCGAGCAGCACACGTGTCAGCGCAGAATGCTTGCGCACGTATTCCTCCTGCTGGGGATGAGTGGGTAGGGGACACTCGCCACAACGCTGGGGTGAGATGTCGGCAACCTACGGAACTCAGGTTTCCCCGGGAGGGCCACTGTGT
>DMQJ01000385.1:0-604 GCA_003455715.1 Acidimicrobiaceae bacterium
CGTTCGTCGAGGCGCTCGACATGTTCTTCCTCGCCACCACCGACACCGACGGCTTCCCGGACTGTTCCTACAAGGGTGGCGAACCGGGCTTCGTGAAAGTTGTCGACGCGAACACGCTGGCATTCCCGGTGTACGACGGCAATGGCATGTTCCGAAGCCTGGGCAACATCACGGTCAACCCGCGAGTGGGCATGCTGTTCGTCGACCTCGAAGGCGGCAGCCGGCTGCGGGTGAACGGTACTGCGCAGATCGCCTACGAGGGCCCGTTGGTCGACTCGTTCGCCGGCGCAATCGCGGTCGTGACGGTCGAGGCGCAGGCGATCTTCGCCAACTGCCGCCGATACGTGCACGAGTACCGCAAGGTGACGCCGTCGCCCTTCGTGCCCGCCACCGATGGTGAGCCGGTGCCTGTGCCGGATTGGAAGCGCGACCCCTGGTTCGACGGCACCCTCCCCGAGGGCGACCCAGCGCTCGACCCGTCTCGTCCCAGCGCCCCCGCGATTCCCCACTTCTGACGTCCTCCAACGTTCCTCGGAGGGTTTCCTGCCTTGGAGGGTTTCGTGTCCGCCCAGGTGCGCGCCAAACCCTCCAAGCAGCAAACCCT
>DMQJ01000385.1:776-3657 GCA_003455715.1 Acidimicrobiaceae bacterium
CAAACCCTCCAAGCAGCAAACCCTCCAAGGGGATTAGTGGGTGGTGGCGAGGGAGGCGATGGCGGCAGCAACCTTGGGTGCACTGATGCCCTTCGCGGCTCCCAACTGCTGGGCGAACACGCTGACGCGGAGCTCTTCCAGCATCCAGCCCACCTCGGTGGCCTCCGCGGGCACCACTCGACCGATGCGCTTGAGCGCGGCGACGTAGCGAGCTTCGAGCGCCGTCACCTCGCGCAGCCGCGCCTGGTCTTTGTGGGGGGCCTCCGGAAGTTTGGCCAAGCGGTGGTCGATGCCGCGCACGTAGCGCAGCACGTCGGCCAAGCGGGCCGTGCCGGCGGCGGCAACGAACCCTGGGCGCACCAGACGGGCGAGGTGAGCGGCGACATCGTCGGCGGAGGCTGCCACGGTCGGAGCCACCAACACGTTGAGACGCTCCTGAACCGTGGCCGCGGCAGCAAGCACAGCGGCGGCGAGGCGCAGTGCACGGGCGGCCCGCACGGGTAGCTCGGCGCGGGCGACGGCCACGAGGGCCTCGAAACCCGACTCGGTGAATGGTGGCTCGCCCGCGTTCGACACGATGCGATCGGCTGCGGCGAGCAGACAGTCGGCGTGCAGATCGGCGACGTTGTAACCGCTGCGTGCGATGGCCAACGAACGTTGGTTGGTGAGGTCGGCCTCGATGGCTCGCTTCCCCACAGGCACCGTGAGCAACAGCAGTCGGCGTACGCCGCCGTGCTGCACCCTCAGCTGTAGCGCCTCGGTGGTGAGCACCCGGATGCGCACGCTGTCGCCGTCGTCGAGCAGGGCGGGGTACCCGCGCACTACCACGCCGTCGCGTGTGGTCTCCACCATGCGGGCCATGTCGCCGACATCCCAGGTGGTGATGCCAGCGCGTTCCTCCACCGGTGTGGCCCGGGCGATGGCGGCTCGCACTCGCGGGTTGAGCTCGTCGCGCAGCGCAGCGAGATCGTTGCCATGACCGAGCGATACGCCGTGTTCGTCGTCGACGGAGAAGGTGATGCGCAGGTGGGCGGGCACCTTCGATGGGTCGAACGCCGCTGCCGGGACACGAACCCCCGCCACCTCGTGCACCACGGTGGAGAGCGCGGCTGCCAACGAGGTGCCGTCCTCCCAACTGGCCGGCCCACCGATGGACGCAGCCACCTTGGCAGCCACCTCGTTCATTGGGGTCAGCTCCCGCCGGTACTCCTTGGGCAGCGCTCGCACCAGTGCCTCGGCCAGCTCGCCCCGGAACCCCGGCACACCCCAGTCGAACCCCACAGGCTGCACCTGGTTGAGCGCCGCCAGCGGGATGTGCACCGTGGCGCCGTCGAACGGAGAGCCGGGGTCGAATCGGTAGGAGACCGCGAGTGTCAGCTCGCCTTGGTGCCATTCGCCGGGGAAGTCGAGCGGGTCGGTGCCGCGACGACCACGTACCAGGAGCTCGCGGGTCATCGTCAGTAGGTGTGGGTTGCTGCGGCGAGCGTCCTTCCACCACCGGTCGAAGTGTCGGCCGCTCACCACCTCGGCGCCCAGCCGATTGTCGTAGAACGCGAACACGACGCTGTCGTCGACCAGGTCGGGTTGACGGCTGCGCTCGGCGATAGCCGCCAACTCGCGGAGCAGCTCGCGATTGGTGGCCACGAACGCGTGGTGTGTCTGCCAGTCGCCCTCCACCAACGCGGTGCGGATGAACATTTCACGGGCCTCGACGGGATCGACTCGGTCGTAGCCCACCACGCGGTTGGCGATGGGCATGCCGAACAGCGACACCTGCTCGCGGCACACCGCGCCCGCACGCCGTTGCTCCCACCACGGCTCGCCGTAGGAGCGCTTCACCAGATGCGGTGCCAGGCGCTCGGCCCACTCGGGTTGCACGGCGGCAACCACCCGGCCCCACAGCCGATTGGTCTCCACCAACTCGGCGGCCATCACCCAGCGGGGGAGTGCCTTGGCGGATGACGAGCCCTGGCCGATCATGAACCGGCTGCCGTGTGCGCCGCGGTACTCGCGGGTGGTGCCCTCACGCATGCCCAGGTGGCTCAGCAACCCGGCCATCAGCGCCTGGTGCACATGGTCGGGGTGGGCGTCGGTGTCGTGCCGCCCGCCCTTCGCCGCCCGCACGCCGATCTGACCGGCCACCTGACGAAGCTGGCTGTAGAGATCGGTCCACTCGCGCACACGCAGGTAGTGCAGGAACTCGTTCTTGCACAGCTTGCGGAACTGGTTGCCGCTGAGGGCCTGCTGCTGATCGCGCAGGTAGTCCCACAGCTTCACCAGCGCAAGGAAGTCGCTGCCCGGAACGTCGAAACGACGGTGCAGTTCGTCGGCGGTGCCGCGCTGTTCCGCAGGGCGCTCGCGCACGTCCTGGATGCTGAGGGCAGCGGCGATCACCATCACCTCGCGCACACAGTGCAGCCGGTCGGCCTCCAACACCATGCGCCCCAGCCTCGGGTCGATGGGCAGCCGAGCGAGCCGTCGGCCCACTGCGGTGAGGCGCTGGGTCTCGGGTTCGATGGCCCCGAGTTCCTCCAGCAGCGCGTAGCCATCGCGGATCGCCCGCTGGTCGGGCGGGTCGAGGAAGGGGAAAGCCGCCACGTCGCCCAGGCCGAGTGCCGTCATCTGCAAGATGACCGACGCCAAGTTGGTGCGCAGGATCTCCGGCTCGGTGAATGCCGGACGCGCATTGAAGTCCTCCTCGCCGTAGAGGCGGATGCACACACCGGGGCCGAGCCGCCCGCAGCGTCCGGCACGCTGATTGGCCGAGGCCTGGCTGACCGGCTCGATGGGCAGGCGCTGCACCTTGGTGCGGTGGCTGTAGCGGCTGATGCGCGCCAGCCCCGTGTCGATGACGTAACGGATGCCGGGCACGGTCAGCGAG
>DMQJ01000080.1:0-175 GCA_003455715.1 Acidimicrobiaceae bacterium
ATGCCCTCCCCCAGCGTGCCCGTGCTGCCGCCCGCCTGGGGGCGGCGGGCGCCGTGGTGGTGGATGCCGAACCCGGCCGCCTGGCCGTGGAACTGGCCGACACCTACCTCGAACTCAAAGCCTCCGGCCGCCTCTAAACCCCCACCCCCAACCCAACCCCGTTTTACGTAAAAGG
>DMQJ01000080.1:374-3488 GCA_003455715.1 Acidimicrobiaceae bacterium
TTTACGTAAAAGGTGACAGCGCCGGACCTGGGGCGACGGGTCCAGGGTTTTGACACAAACCGGGAGGTCAGCGGCCGAGGGCTCGGGCGTGGAAGTCGAGCATGTCGGCGCGGAAGACCTCCGGCTGGTCGTCGGCGCCACCGAGGTGCGCGCCGACGACGGCGAAACCCGCACGGAAGGCGGTGCGGAACTGGTCGAGGTCGGTGCGGGCCGGGTCGGCGACGCCGGTGTAGGGGTCGATCATCGAGCCGTCGTCGGCCAAGAACTCGATCGGGGCGTTGGGCGACACCCGTGCCTCTGGCTCAGGGTGCACCGGCTCGTGGCGGTCGAAGCTGTGGTGCGCCCCGGGCACCACCCGAATGGTCGCGTCGGCGCCGGTGAGGGCCATCGCCCGGATCTGCGCCTGCACGGCCATCACCGAGCACCATTCGTCGCGGTCGCCGATGATGGCCCGCACCACGGTGCCGCCCACGTGCGGGTGGAGGAATTGCTGCCCGCACCACGGGTAGGCCGCATACACGCCGGCCAGTGCGAGGTCGCCGACGATCGGGTCGGCGAACGCACGCACCGCAGCCATGAGAACCGCAGACCCGCCGCGACTGTGCCCTTGGGCAGCGATGCGGGTGGGGTCGATGCGAGCGTCGGCGGCCAACACCCGCAGGGGTGGCGAGCACGTCGAAGGCGCTGGCGGCGAACGAGTACTGCGTCTGGTTGGCCACCGTCGACGTGACGGAACGATCGCTGAACGGGTCGACCAGACACACCGCGTAGCCCTCGGCCAGCAGGGTCGCGCAGTGGGCGACGTGGTTGGGGGAGACTCCGGCGCTGCCAGGCACCACCATCACCGCCGGGTGGGGGCCGAGGCCAGACGGCACCGCGAGCAACGCGTGAAGATCGAGCTCCGGCGCCGATGCAGGCGAGGTGATGGCCTGATGGACGTTCACCGGGTTGGTCGTCGGCACCCGGATGAGCTCAGGGTGAAACCCGTCGAGTTGGGCGGCAGCGGCTTCGAGCGGAGCAGTCATGCGCGAACTGTACGCCGGTCGGCTCAGGCCAGCGGAGCGTCGGCCGTGAGGTCGGTGCGACGCTCGCGGTGGATGCGCCGGATGGCCACGATGGTGGAGCCCCAGAAGCCGAGGAACACGGCTGCGCCGATACCGATGCGCACCGACGTGGACCACGGGCGGCCGGTGACGAAGCCCTCCACCATGGCCGCCAGCATGAACGCGAGCACCAGCCCCACCAGGACGGCCCCCATGCGCCGCGCCTCGTCGACCAGGGCGTTGAAGCGGGGCCGGTCGCCCGGATCGATGATGGCCCACCCGATGCGCAGGCCGGCCGCCCCGGCCACCACCACGGCCGACAGCTCGAGCATGCCGTGGGGGAGAATGAGCCCCCAGAACTTGTCGCCCTGCCCGACGCTGGTGAACAGGCCACCTGCTACGCCGACATTGGCGCCGTTCCACACCAGCAACGCGGCGGTGACGACGCACAGCAGAATGCCCGCGGCAAAGGCGAGAAAGCCGACGCGGATGTTGTTGAGGAACACCTGGGTGGCGAAGTTCTGCGACGGCTGGTTGGAGTAGTACTCCTCGAAGTCTTGGTCGATGTACTGCGCGGTGGCGGCCTCCGGGCCGACTGCGTCGAATGCCTCCGGCGAGATCGCCAACCAGATCTGCATGACCGCCCACGGCAGGAACGTGAGCACAGCGGCGACAGCGATGTAGCGGCGCAGCGCGTAGATGGCCGCGGGGAACGTGACGGTGAGGAACTGGCGAACCGTGCGGCGCACCTCCACGTCGCGCTGGCCGTAGAGCATGCCGTGGGCATCGGCCACCAGCAGGGTGAGTCGGTTCACCACCGTGGTGTCGGTGGCGTACTCCACTCGGGCGGTTGCCAGGTTGGCGCCCACTCGCTGGTACAGATGCACCATCTCATCCAGTTCGTCAGGCGACATGCGCGGCAGCGAGCGAGCCTGTTGGGTGAGCTGCTGCAACCGCCACCATGCCCCCTGGTGGGCCGCCACGAACGCATCAATGTCCACTGCGCGCCTAGGGTACTTGCACAGTCATGGACGGCATCATCACCCCCGAAGCAGTAGTCCTCGACCTCGACACGGCGGGCGTCGCCTCGCGGGTGTTCGCCGGCATCATCGATCTGGCGATACAGGTGGGCATCTTCTTCGTGTCGCTCATCGTTCTGGCGCTGCTGCAGATCAACGACCAAAGCACGGTCGAAACGGTCATCTACGTCCTCATCGCAGCGATCCTCATGGGCTACCCGGTGCTCTCGGAGTCGCTGATGCGTGGCCGCACCATCGGCAAGCGGGCGATGGGGTTGCGGGTGGTCACGCTCGAAGGGGCGCCGGTGCGGTTCCGTCACGTGCTGCTGCGAATGATGGGTGGCCTGGTGGATCGTTACCTGCCGCCGCTGGGCATCACCGGCACATTGATGGTGTTGAGCACCAAACGTCACCAGCGCGTGGGCGATCTACTGGCTGGCACCATCGTGGTGCGCGACCCCGATCGGGCGTTGCTGCCTCCCGCAGTGTGGTTCCCGGTGCCGCCCGGCCTGGAGGAGTTCGCGGCCACCATCGACCCCACGGCGCTCACCGACGAGCAGTACACGGTGATTCGGTCGTTCCTCATGCGCAACCGAGAGCTCAGCCCCGATGCCCGCTACGCAGTGGCCACCGACCTGGCCGATCGGGCAGCGCGCACGCTGCGTCACGACGGCCGCAGCCGGGTACAGGCAGAGATGTACCTGCTGTGTGTCATCTCGCGCTACCAGCGGCGCAACTTCCCGCAGTATCAGCCGACGGCGTGGCAGGGCCGCTGACCGCACATCGGCCATAGCCTTGGCAGGCATGAGCAGCTACACCTATCTCGATCATGCGGCCACCACGCCCATGCATCCAGAGGCGGTCGCTGCGATGGTGCCGTTCCTGTCGGAGCGCTTCGCCAACCCGTCAGGGTCGCACCGCTTTGCTCGTGAGGCACGCACGGCAGTCGACGAAGCCCGCGACGTGGTTGCCGAGGTCATCGGCTGTGGCCCGGCCGACGTGGTGTTCACCGGTGGCGGCACCGAGGCCGACAACACCGCGGTGCTCGGCGT
>DMQJ01000303.1:0-2785 GCA_003455715.1 Acidimicrobiaceae bacterium
AATTGACGGGTGCGCCCGTGGCGGTCGCGCAACGTGACCGCCTGCGCAGTGACCGCCACCACATCCCCGCAGAAGCCGCTCGCTCGGTCTTCCACCACCAATCCTGCGATCGCTGGCACCGACGGGTAGGCGGGGGCGCGGCGCTGCTGTTCGAACTCGTCGAGGATGTCGCGAGCCACGGGGTCAGAGAATGATGGGGCCTGAGTCGTCGATGTACCAGCCGGTGATGTCGATGACGAAGTGGGTGGACGACCCGGCCGGTCCGCCCGCTCTCACCTCGATGGTTTGGACGTCGCCGATGTCGCCGGGGTAGATGCGCATCGTGCCGGCGTTGGCAAGAATCTGGTTGGCGCCGAACCAGTTGATGTGCGACGACGTGGGCACGCTGCCGCCTGGCCCCACCATGAGGTAACCGGTGCTGAGGGTGCTCACCACGGTGAGGTTGAACGTCACCGCCAGGATGTCGACGCTGGCGGGGAGAGGGCTGCCCTCGTACACACCGTTGCCCGCCACGGTGCTGAACTCGTTCCACACCGCGATCTCGCGAGTCTGGCCCGTCGACAGGCGGCCGAGCGTGGGGTTGGAGCCACCGCCAGAGGTGTTGCCCCAACGGCTGTCGTAGCAGCGGTACGGCTGCAGCGCCGCTCGGTACATGAGGAGGGGGTTGGAGATGACGCCTGCGGAAGCGGTGCCGGACGTCATGGCCGCCACTGCTGGCAATGCGACCGCCGTGGCGGCCGCGGTGCGGATGAAGTTGCGGCGGGCAACCCCACGGGAAGCGGGCTGGTTGGCGAGATGCTGTTCCTCGGTCATTCACCTATGTTTCCACGCCAACAGCGCGCAACGGTGCTCACGAGATGACAGGGTCGGTTTCGTAGTAGCCCGTGATGTCGATGATGAAGTGAGTTGACGCCAGGGCGGCGCCGCCCGCACGCACCTCGATGTTCTGCAACAACCCGCTCGGCCCGGGGTTGATCTTCACCGTGCCGGCATTGGCTGCCACCACACCTGCAGCCGACCAGTTGATGTGCGACGACGTCGGCACGCTGCCACCTGGCCCCACCATGAGGTAGCCCGAACCTGTGGTTCCGGCGATCGTGAGGTTGTAGGTAACGGCGAGAACCGTGAGACCCGACGGAATCGCTGCGCTCTGGAACGTACCCACGCCGGCGACGGTCGTGAACGTCGGCCACACCTCCACCGACCGGGTCTGACCGACCACCAACGCCCCAAGCGTGATTGCCGCGCCACCCGAGCCGTTGAGTGATGTCCAGCGACTGTCGTAGCAGCGATACGGGTCGAGTGCCCGATACCTCATCGGAGCGGTGGGAGGGTTGCCGCCGCCACCTCCTCCCGCTGCCGCCTGGTTGGCCGTGGCGGCCACCACGGCCGGGGCCACCACGGCAGTCGCAGCTGCGCCACGCAGGAATCGGCGTCGAGCGACTTTGCCATCGCCGTAGTGCTGTGCAGCCCGTCGTTCTGTCATTGCCTGAACCCTCCCGTTGTGCTGGGAGCGACCGTACCTGACCGGAGCGTCAGCGGTGGTCGGCCCGCGGCCGCGCCGCCCAACCGCCAGGCGAAAGCACTTGTTCCACGCCGGTTCCGCTGCTGCGTCGGTACGGGGCGGGCAGCACGTCGCGCCCGAGCGGAAGCGCAAGGGAACGAGGCACGTACGGAGCGCCCCACACGTGCACTCGATGCGCGGGGCCCTCGAGTGCCAGCACTCCTTCGGTGAGCTCCACGCGAGCGTCGACTTCGCCCACCTGCTCGTAGCCGTGCTCGATCGCCGTCGGCGCGGCCGAGGCGTACCACTCCACGTCGAACGTCACCGGCGCAAGCTCGCCGAAGGGCCGTACCATCGCGTCGTACGGGTCGTCGAGCAACACTCCGTGCGCTTCGTTCCCGATGCTCCACTGGCGGAAGGGCGCATCGCACGAGTGGCCGGCCCACATCTCAGGCGGCTTGATCTCCAAGCCGTCGCGCAACCCGGTGCCGTCAAGTTCCTCCACGTACAGATACGGCTCACCCGCGCGCACCAAGCCGGCCCAGTAGTCGAACCGGCGGCCACGCAACTCGAACCCGACGAACAGCCCGACCGAGGCGTCGGCCGTGCGACCCCACCACCACCAGGCCTCCACCGCCGCGTCGGCGTGACGAAGTTCGTCGGCATCGGTCCACACGCGGGCCAGACTAGGGGCGTGATCCGTTATCTCAGCCTCGAATGGCTCGACGCCCTCACGGCCGAAGTTGCCGCCAGCGACGCCCTGCAGACGCTCGCCAACGAGCACACCATCGGGGTCACCCAGGTGGTCACCGGTGGGCCGGAAGGTGATGTCACCTACCACCTGCAGGTGGGCGACGGCACGGCGTCGTTCGGGCCAGGGGCGGCCTACCCCGAGGATGTGCGGATGGAGCAGTCGTGGGACACCGCCGTGGGGGTGGCAACCGGCGAACTCAATGCGCAGGAAGCGTTCATCAAGGGGCGCATCCTGCTCACCGGCAGCCAGCAGAAGTTGGTGGAAGCGCAGCCGGTGTTCGGTGCGCTCGACACGGTGTTCAACGCGGTGCGGGCCCGCACCGAGTACGCCTGAGCCGAGGTGGCCGACACGGCGCGAGAAGTTCTTCCAACCGCTCCTCGCCGGGTCGGTGCCCATCTATCGCGGTGCGCCCAACGTTGCCGACTTCGCGCCAGCGCCGAACTGCTACATCGACGCCGACGATTTCGACGGGCCGGCCGACCTTGCGCGCTTCCTCCGCTCGCTTACCGACGACCAGTACCTCGCGT
>DMQJ01000303.1:2981-3683 GCA_003455715.1 Acidimicrobiaceae bacterium
ACCAGTACCTCGCGTACCACGAGTGGCGAGCCACTGGGCCGTCCGACGAGTGGCGGGCGCGCTTCGGGCGTTTCAACACGTCGGCGTTCGCCCGGCTCGCCCAGCCGGCCGCAGTGATGCGCATCGGGTTGCTGGCAGACGCGGCCCGGTGAAGGCCCCGGTGAACGACGTGGCACTGGGCGCGCGACAAACTGAGAGCGTGAAGCGCTGCGCCGCCGGCCGACGACCCATCGGGTGCAACTGACATGCCCGAGCTACCCGAGGTGCAGGCACACGCGGAACGGCTCACCGAACAGTTTCGCGGCGCGGTGCTGCAGCGCTTCGTGCCACTCACGTTCACCGCGTTGAAGACCGCGGTGCCCGCGCCGCAGGAGGCCTACGGGGTGGCGCTCGAGGGTGTGGGGCGGCGAGGCAAGTACCTGCTGCTGCGGTTCGGCGACATCACGTTCGTGGTGCACCTGATGCAGGGCGGACGGTTGCTGGTCGACACCAAGCAGGCTCCGAAGCCACGCAACGGTCAGGCCCGCTTCGTGTTCGCTGATGGGCCGGCGCTGCTGCTCACCGAAGCCGGCACCGAACGAAAGGCGGGCGTGTGGTGCGTGCGCTCGGCCGACGCCGACGCCGACGGCGCACCGCTCGACCGGCTCGGGCCCGCCGCCCTGTCGTACACGCCCGAGACGCTCGCCGACGCGTTCGCCGCAC
>DMQJ01000303.1:3910-4778 GCA_003455715.1 Acidimicrobiaceae bacterium
CGCTCGCCGACGCGTTCGCCGCACACAACATGCGCCTCCATGGGTTCCTGCGCGACCAACACCACATCGCCGGGCTCGGCCGAATGCTCTCGAACGAGGTGTGCCACCGGGCGAAGCTGTCGCCGTTCGCGATGACCGGCAAGCTTGGCGCCGCGGGTGCGGCAACGGTGCTCGCTGCGATTGACGCCGCGGTCGACGACGGCTTGGCGTACGAGCGCACACGCACCGACATGAGTTCCTCCGCCGACCGACCAGGGCGCGTGCACGGCAGGGTGGGTGAGGCCTGCCCCGAGTGCGGCGACACCATTCGCTCGGTCACCTACACCGGCTACACCGTCGCCTACTGCCCCACCTGCCAAACCGGTGGCAAACCCCTGGCCGACAACACGACCTCGAAGTTTCTGAAGTAACAGCGTCGGCTCAGCCGGTGGCGATGACGAGTGCGCACACCGCGAGCACCGCGCAGGTCGGTGTCATCACCAGCCGTTCAGCACGGCTGCGCGAGGCAGCGTTGACCGCGATCCCGAGTACGAAGTACGCGACGAGCACCCATGTCGCAGTCGACACGAACGAGTTCGATCCGGCTTCGTCGGCGGCGCGGACGACCAGCACCACGGCCATCGCGAGGTACACCACGATCGACACCACGCTGCCGAGGCGCAACCGGCGCGGCAAGGTCTCGTGCTGGCCGCCCCACACGAACCGGCCGTAGGGCCGTCCTGCAGCAACGAGTCCCTGCAGCACGGACAGCGCGGCAAGGACGGTCGTGGCAATGATGACGGCTGCGGTTGCGATCACAGGGGCTCCAGGTGTGCGAGGTGGTCTTCGGCGTTCGCAATCAGTCGATCGAGCGCGCGCTGCAGGGCGA
>DMQJ01000043.1 GCA_003455715.1 Acidimicrobiaceae bacterium
GTCCCCCCCCGCAGCGGCGATCTCCACACCCAAGCGAGCCATCGCCTGGCCACGTACGTCGGCAAGGTCGGGCACCGGCGGGTCGTCGTCGAGCAGCTCGTCGTCGGGTGGCATTGGCCACGGCTCGTCGGCATTCAACGCATCCACCACGGCGCGTAGACTCCCACCCACCCGAGCGCCCTCCCCCACCACACCCTGCGCTTCGCGAAAGCCTGCCATCGGCACCACGGGTCGGCATGGCTGCATCGCCGCCACCATCGGGGCAATGCCGGGGACGCCACGCAGTGAACCATCGAGCCCCAACTCGCCCACGAAGCCGAGGCCTTCGAGCGACTCGACCGGAACCTGGCCGTTGGCCGCTAGGAAGCCGATGGCGATGGGCAGGTCGAGGCCAGAGCCACCTTTGCGTTGCCCGCTCGGAGCAAGGTTGACGGTGACGCGACACGACGGCCAGGCAAGGCCGCTCGACAGGACCGCTGCCCGCACCCGATCTCGCGACTCGCGGCATGCTTCGTCGGGCAGGCCGACGATCTGGAACGAAGGCAAGCCGGTGCTGACGTGCACCTCGACGGTGATGGCACGGCCCTCGACCCCGAACACCGTGGCGGAACGAACTGCGGCGAGCACACGCCACCTCCAACGACAGGGCGCCACATGACGCCAGCGGTAGTTGGAGGGACGGCTCCGGCCCCTCGACGGACGGCCCAGAGGCCGTACCCGCGCACCATATCGGGGCGCGTTCGGTTCACAACCCCGCCAAGCAACACAGGGTGCTCGCGTTTGACGGCCCGCTGCTGGGAAACTGAGGGCGATGCGACCCGCGGTTCCACTTCTGGCCACCCTTGCGATCGCCCTTGTGGCGACGGCGTGCTCCGACGACGACGCACAGCGCAGCGACGGCGCCTACTGCACGGAGGTGGGCAATCGATTGGCGGATCTCAACACTCCCGCGCTGGCGACAGACGACGACATCGAGCGCGTGCTCGACTCCTGGCGAGCGGTCGCGGCTGCGGCGCCGCTGGCGGTGCAGCCCGACTGGGAGGTGGTGGTCGACAACATGGAAACCGCCGCCACGGTGGACCCCAACGACCCTGAGAGCGTGCAACGAATGGCCGACGCGGCCCGAGCCGGCGAGCCTGCAGCGACGCGCGTGATCAGCTACACCTACGAACGCTGCAGTGTGCTCATCGGCACCGAAACCCCGGTGACCACCACGCCCCTGCAGGTGCCCCCCACCGTCGACGAGTGACCCGCTGACGGCTCGTTGCTACTGGCCTGACGCAGGTCAGATGATTTCGCCGCGGCGCACGATGACGTTGTCGACCAGGCCGTAGGCCTTGGCCTCTTCGGCGGTGAACCAGCGGTCGCGCTCGCTGTCGGCCTGAATCTTCTCCAACGGCTGGCCGCTGTGCTGACTGATGAGCTCGGCCATGCGACGCTTCGTGTACGCGAGCTGCTCGGCCTGGATGGCGATGTCGGTGGCCTGGCCCCGCAGACCCGCCAACGGCTGGTGCATCATGATGCGCGCGTTGGGCAGCGTGTAGCGCTTGCCATGGGTGCCGGCGGTGAGCAGGAACTGGCCCATGCTGGCGGCCATGCCCATGCACACGGTGGCGACGTCGCAGCTGACGAACTGCATGGTGTCGTAGATGGCCATGCCAGCGGTGACCGACCCGCCGGGGCTGTTGATGTAGAGCCAGATGTCGGCCGAGGGGTCTTCGCCCTCCAGGTACAGCAGCTGGGCGCAGATCTGGTTGGCGATGTCGTCGTTGACGTCGGTGCCGAGCATGACCACCCGGTTCTTCAACAGACGGTTGAACACGTCCATGCGGGGATCCATCCCCGAGTCGAGGGCCATGGGACGAATCGTGTCGCTCATGGCCGCCACGCTACCGTGGCCAGGGATGACCGAGCAGCCGTTCCATCCAAACGCCGACGAACTGCTGGCCAACAACGCCGCCTACGTCGAGCAGTTCTCCGACCACGGCCTGGGCGTGCGGCCGCGGCGTCAGCTCGCCATCGTCGCCTGTATGGACAGCCGCATGGACATCTTCGAGATGCTCGGGCTCGAACACGGCGAAGCGCACATCATCCGCAACGCCGGCGGCGTGGTCACCGACGACGTCATCCGTTCGCTCGTGCTCAGCCAGCGTCGCCTCGGCACGCGGGAGATCATTCTCATTCATCACACCAACTGCGGGTTGGAAGGCGTGAGCGTCGACGAGTTCAAACAGGAACTCGAGCAGGAGTGCGGCATTCGCCCATGGTGGGCGCTGGAGGCGTTCCTCGATCCCTACGACGACGTGCGCCAGAGCATCAACCGGCTTCGCCTGAGCCCGTTCGTGAAGCACAAAGACCACATTCGCGGGTTCGTCTACGACGTCAACGACGGCCTCCTGCACGAGGTGTTGTGAGCTCAGGCCGCGTAGCGGTCAACAGGAGTCGGTGAGCACCTTGGCGGGCACGCTCACCGGCGCAGCGGTCGCAGCCGGGGCGGCGGGTTCCACCACCGCAGCAACCATCGCCCGCACGGCCAGCGGATCCCAGCGAGCAGGGTCGACGAGCGGCGGAGCCAGGTGCAGCGTGCGCACGGTTGCGAGACCACCTGCGGCAGTGAACACGTCGAGCAGTCGTGTCATCTCCGCGAGGCGGTCTCGCGGGATATCGGTGCGCACAGCCGCGCCGAACGCAGCAACGAGGTCCGGCAGGCCCAGGGCCACCGCACTTGGCGTGGCAGCGGCGGTGAGGGCAGCCAAGACGCACCGCTGCCGACTCATGCGCTGATAGTCGCTGTCGGCCGAACGCGACCGCGAGTACGCAAGCGCGATGGTGCCATCCATGTGCTGTACGCCAGCTTCGATGTACGGCGGCACCTCGTGCTTGGCGCCCGGCGGGTTGCCCGGCGACGGCACTCGCCGGGCAACGTTGATCTCGATGCCACCGAGCGCATCCACGACGTCGACGAACCCGGCCATGTCGACCAGCACGTAGTAGTGGATGGGCATGCCCAGTAACTGGGCGATGCCCAGCTTGATGGCCTGCGCGCCGGGGTTGTCGACATCGCCGACCAACTCGGGTCGGAGCCCGACGAGCGGGTAGACAGCGTTGGCGATCTCGGGAAAGCCGCCCGGATAGCGCGCATCCAGCGCCGTGCCTTCGGGGAAGGGCAGCCGCTGCAGGTTGCGAGGTACCGAGATCATCGCCGTGTCGCCCGTCGCCGGGTCGATCGACACCACCACCATGGTGTCGGTGCGCAGGCTCCATCGGCCGGGCCCGGCGTCGCCGCCGAGCAACAGCACGTTCACCCTCGCCTCACCGATGATGGGCGGCAAGGTCGTGGTGGTCGTTGTCGTGGTGCTCGTCGTCGTGGTGGGTGCAACGGTCGTCGGCGTCGCATCTGGCTGGGTGGTCGTCGTGGTCGCGCTGCTCACGCTTGGCACCGTGGTGACCATCGCGTTGCGGGTAGTGACGCGGGATGGGAAGGCCGTCATCGCTTCTTCGTCGGCGAACACGTGGTCGAGCGCGTCGTCGGTGCGACGCACGTAGTCGGCGGCCACCACCACCGGCGCAACGGCGGCAACCGCAACGAGGCTGGCGACCAGGGGAACCACCACGGTTGCCCGGCCGTGTTCGGGCCGGGTGCGCCACGCCACATCGATTGCCGACCACACCCGAGTGCCTGCCAGAGCCAGCAAGGCCATGCCGAATGCCAGGAAGGTCTGCCGGTCGGCCAACAACTCGGCGAGTTCAGCGCGGCTCCCCGCGCCGACCACCGTGAAGATCACCAACGAGGCAACTGCGGCGTCGGCAATCGCGAGCACCAACATCGACCATCGCATCCGTACCCGCGCCACGAGGTGCCCGCTTCCGGGAATCAGCAACGAGCACGCAGCGGCGCCAAGACACGGTGCTGCACCACGGCGAGGCAGGCGACGATCCATCGAGTCGTTATCGGCAAGCCGACGTCGGCTCATGAGCCGTCGGCGAAACGTCCCAACGTGTCGAGCACCAGCGTGGGCGCGCCGTCGACGGCGGCAGCTTCGAGGTCGACTCGCGCCTCGAACCGCCACTCGCCGTCGCCCGCAGGATCGGTGATCCGCTGGGTGACCACCCACCTCCCGGGTTCTTCGCGCAACTCGAACTGCGCTGCACTGCGAGCGTCGCCGTCGGTGACGATGTGGTCGTACTCGGCCCAGTACGGCGCCATCGCTTCGACCAGACGCTCGGCAGCCCACCCGCACCGCTCGGCGAGCGCGTCGTAGCGGCGGGCGGCAAGCAGGTCGACCCACCCGAACGCCGCCGTACGAACCGCGGTGCGCCACGCGGGCGGAGGCCCACCTT
>DMQJ01000195.1 GCA_003455715.1 Acidimicrobiaceae bacterium
TCACCACCGCCTACCTTCCGGCGGTGACCATGGCCGCCAAGAACAGACCGTCGGTGCCGGGACGGATGGGCAGCCAGAGGTCGGCCTGCTCGGCAGTGCGGCTGCGCCGGGGGTCGGCCACCACCAGCGTGCCCCCTCTCGCCTGCATGGCCTCCAGACGGCCGGGGAAGTCGGGAGCGGTGCACAGACTGCCGTTCGAGGCGTACGGGTTGGCGCCGAGCACCACGAGGTACTCGGTGCGGTCGAGGTCGGGCACCGGAACAGTGACGGGGGTGCCGAACACGTAGCCAGCGGCCACCTGCCGCGGCATCTGGTCGACCGTACTGGCGCTGAACCGACGCTTCGTGCCAAGGGCTTGCAGCATCGAGCGGTTGTAGAGCATTGCGCTGAGGCTGTGGGCGCTCGGGTTGCCGAGGTAGACGGCAACCGCCTCTCGCCCGTGCTGGTCGATGATGGCTGGCAGCCGTTCGGCCACTACCTGCCACGCTTCGTCCCACGACACTTCCTCGTGCACGCCGTTGCGCTTCACCAACGGCCGACGCACTCGGTCGGGGTCGTCGTGCAGTTGCTTCAACGTGCTGCCCTTCGGGCAGAGGAACCCTTTGCTGAACACGTCGTCGCGGTCGCCGCGGATGCGCGTCACCGCACCATTGCTGATGGTGAGCTCGAGGCCGCAACCGGCCTCGCACAATGGGCAGGTGCGGAAGGCGGTGCGGATGTCGGTTGCAGGCGCGGTGTCGTGTTCGGTCCCCATGAGTGGCATCCTCTCACCGATGCGACGCCTGTTTCCGCACCCGACCGACCACCTCACGGTGGAGGAGTACTGCGGCATCCCGCGCCAACGCCTCCCCCACCGGCCGCACGTGATGCTGTGCATGGTCGCCAGCGTCGATGGGGCCACCGTGGTCGACGGCAACTCGCGTGCCCTCGGCGGTCCCACCGACCAGCAGGTATTGCTCGGCCTGCGCCGCCACGCCGATGTCATCCTCGTCGGTGCCAGCACCGTGCGCGCCGACGGGTACGGAGCACCTCGCCCCGGCCTACGCATCGCCGTGGTGTCTCGCCGATGCGACTTCGACTTCGACCAACCGCTGTGGGCCTCCGGACAGGCCGTGCTCGTGGTGCCCGCCGATGCAGCGATCGGCGAGCTCCCCGTGCCAGTGGTGCGTGCCGGCACCGGCACCGTCGACCTCGCCGATGCACTCACTCACTTCCACGACGCGCACGTGGTGCAAGCCGAGGGCGGCCCCACCATCAACGGCCTGCTGGCCGCGGCCGACCTGCTCGACGAGGTGAACCTCACGGTTTCGCCCCTGCTGGTGGGCGGCGACGGGCCACGAGTGGTGCACCATGCTCCGCCGGTGCGCCATCGCCTGCACTTGTCCGAGGTGTGCGAAGCCGACGACGGGTTCTTGTTCACCCGGTACACGCGCCGGTAGTCGGCGAGGGTGTGGCTGCGTCACACCTCGCCGCGGTGCACCAACTCCGAGATGGCCAGCACCGCACGGGCATGCACCACGGCTTCGTCGGTCGACAACGTCGGGCCGAGCTCGACGATGAACGACATCGACGGATCGAGCGTGTTGCGCACCCAGGTGGCCGCCACGCCCGTGTAGGTGCCTCCCGAAACGGTGATGATGGGGAGTCCGGTGAGTCGTGCGTACTCCTCGCGCAACGGGCCGTCACGCCGGTTCGAGGGCGAGATGCGATACAGGTCCTGGTGGTACCACAGCGTGAGTTCGGGCTGGATGCGCTGGGTGAAGGCGATGAATGCCTGAGTCTCCGGTTCGCTGGCCGGCCCGGTGCCGCTGTACTCCCAGTAGCCAGGCTCGCCGATCTGGGTCCAGTCGTGGGGGAAGTTGCGGTTCAGATCGACCCCGTTGCCGTTGTGACGGTCGTCGTTGGCGTAGCCATCGGGGTTCATCAGGTCGAGCAGCCACAGGTCGATGCCGACAGGCAGGGGCATCGTTCGCAACTCGTTCATGATGGCCAGGCCGGCGTTCTCGTTGCCGTGAATGACACCCACCACCAGGATCACCGTTCCACCGGGCGTGCCCCGGTGCATCGCTGCGATGGGTCGTCCTTCCGCGGAGGTACCGATGACCTCCTCGCCCAGATAATCGTTGGATGCATCGGTGAACGGGGCCACCGTGGTGGAGGTGCTCGTGGTCGACGTGCTGGTGCTCGAGGTGCTGGTGGTGGACGAACTGGTGGTGGTGCTGCTCGTGCTCGTGGTGAACGCCGACGTCGTGGTGGCCGACGCCGTCGACGTGGTGGTGCCTGCGCTGCTGGCCGGGGCGCTCGTGGTCTGCGCCGAGCAACTGGCGACGAGGATGCACACCGCGAGCAGCGCGACGCACCCGTTCGCGCGTGCCGCCGACTGCCTCACGACCGTTGCAGCTTCTTCAGCAGCACCAGTTCGCGCTGGAAGTCGGCCGCGGCATCGAAGTCTTTGTAGACGCTGGCGAAGCGTAGGTAGGCGACCTCGTCGAGGCCTCGCAGACGGTCGAGCACGGCCATGCCGATTTCGGCGGCCGTGATGTCGTTGCCCTGCAGCCGTGCGTGTTCTTCGATGGCTTCGCCAAGCTGCTCGATCTGCTCGGCGCTCACGGGCCGCCCCTTGCACGCCGCGCTGACGCCGGCGATGACCTTGGCGCGGTCGAAGGGCTCCCTGCCACCGCCGCTCTTGCTCACCATCAGCGGCACTTCCTCGAGCCGCTCGTAGGTGGTGAAACGGTGCCCACACGCGAGACACGAGCGTCGCCGCCGGATGGCGGTGCCCTCATCGGCCTCGCGCGAGTCGATGACCTTGGTGTCGTCGACTCGACAGCGAGGGCAGCGCATGGCGCCCGAGGCTACCGGCTGAGGCCATGCCCCGCCCGTCGGCTCAGGGCAGAACGATGACTTGTCCGACGGCGAGATCTGCGCCGCCATTGGCAGCGATGAGCGCGTCGACGTAGTCGCTGTGCGAGCCGGCGCCGTGATGGACGGCAGCAATGGACCACATCGTGTCGCCGGGCTGGACGACATAGCTGGCTGCTGGACGAACCGTGGGGGTGGAGGCAGGGGCACCCCCACGGTTCGCCAGGACTTGCCCCGCACCGAACCACACGGTGAGAGCGACCACCACGAAGACCAGGGCGGCCACCACGCGGCGCCGCACGTACACGGTGGTGGTGGGACGGCGATCGGCGAGGCGCGACGGCACGACCACGAGCACGCCCGCCGGCCGACCAGCGCGAACTGACGTGTACGGCCGGGCGATGGAGCCAGGTGTCGAAGCGCTGGAGGTGATGAAGGTTGCAGCCATGGCGAGATCTTCCCTGAGGGGTGTGACACAGTGGATCGAGCAGTGCCGGGACACCGAACGAACATGCGTTTGCACGAACAACTGTTCGCAGTGTGCCAGAACACTCGTTCGGCGTCAACCACAAACCGAACATCTGTTTCCCGAACGAATGTTTGACCCACTCCACGAACGCGTGTACGCTCAGCGCATGGCCGTACGAGAAGAGAAGCTCACAGGGCGCCAACGAGGCATCCTCGAAGTCATCGAGAAGAGCATGCGCGACCGGGGCTACCCGCCGAGCGTTCGCGAGATCGGTGAGGCTGTCGGTCTCACCTCCCCGTCCACGGTGCACAGCCACCTCGCGTCCCTCCAGCGAATGGGCTACCTGTTCCGCGACCCCACCAAGCCGCGGGCCATCGAGGTGAAGTGGGATCCGTCGTCCGATGCCGCAATCGAACGCCGTCCGGTACGTCACGTTCCTCTGGTGGGCGATGTCGCGGCAGGCACCGACGTGCTCGCGCAGGAGAACGTCGAGGAGTTGTTCCCGCTGCCCGAAGACTTCACCGGCACAGGTGGCGAGTTGTTCATGCTTCGCGTTCGCGGCGACTCGATGATCGAGGTCGGCATCATGGATGGCGACTTCGTGGTCTGCCGAGCGCAAGACACTGCCGACAACGGCGACATCGTCATTGCGGGTATCCCGGGCGAGGAAGCCACGGTGAAGACCTACCAGCGCAGCGGCTCCACCATCACCCTGTTGCCCGCCAACCCACGCCTAGCGCCGATGGTGTTCACCAGCGACGAGGTGCAGTTGTTCGGCCGAGTCGTCACCGTCATGCGCCGCCTGTAGGCCGCCCTCCTACTGCTGCGGCGGCGTACCCCACGGCCCAGCCGGCGGGGGCGCCGCCGTCGGTGCTTGAGGAGGCTGAGCAGCCTGCGGCGGGTACTGCGGGGCTGGCGACTGCGGGGCGATCGTGTTCGCGCTGGCCGAGCGGGTCTGGGAGGGCGGGCGCGGGCTGGCGGGGATCTTCCGGGGGATGGCGGGGGGGGGGGCCGCGGGGGCGGTCTCCGGCC
>DMQJ01000218.1:0-2196 GCA_003455715.1 Acidimicrobiaceae bacterium
GCTCTGCCGATCTGTCGATGGTGTTGCCGAAGGGATGACCAACCGAGAGGCCGCTGCGGCGCTGTTCCTGTCGGTGAAGACGGTCGACTTCCACCTGCAGCAGATCTACCGCAAGCTCGGTGTGCGCTCGCGCACCGAACTGGCCATCCGGGTCGCCGGAGCAGCCCCTAGTGTGAGCGGCCTGCCGGCCGACGGTGGAGGACAACGATGAGCAACTGGTGGGACGAAGTCGATGCCGCTCTGCGCGAGCAGAGCGAGGATGCCCCCGACCCGTGGGCCGCGCTCGCCGACGGCGACGACGCCACCGACGACGTGCTCGATGGCCTCACCGACGACCAGGAGGCCTTCCTGCGCCAACTGGCCGAGCAACCGCAGGTGGGCCGGTTCGATCTCGACGACGAATGACCGCGCCCTCCGTGCGGCGGCTCGTGCCGTTGTTTCTCCTGGCGGCCATCAGCGCATCGGGCTACGGGGCGATCTTCACGCTGGCGGGCGAGTTCCGTAACCAGTTCCGCCTGTCGGAGGTGGGTGTCGGCGTGATGGTGGCCACCGGATTCGGCACCGGGTTTCTCACCCAAGCCGTGCTCAGCCGCTACGCCGACCGCGGTCATGCCGTGCGCATGGTGCGAATCGGAGTCGCCGTGTTGGTCGTGTCGATGGTGGCCATGGCGGTGGGCACGGTGTTGTGGCACTTCGTGGTGGCTCGTGCGTTGCTGGGCGCGGGGAGCGGGCTCATCGTGCCCGGCGTGAGGCGGGTGACGATCAACCTCGACCCGCCGAACTTGGGGCGCAACCTCGGCCTGCTCGGGTCGTTCCACCTCACCGGGTTCCTGCTCGGCCCCGCACTGGCCGGGCTGCTCAACGAGGTGATCGGTCTTCGAGCCCCGTTCGTGGTGATGGCGGTGGTGGCAGCAGGTGCTGCGCTGTTCGCTCGCCGACTTCCCGCCGACACGGGGGAACTCACCACCGAGCGACGCATCGTGCGTGCGTTGCTGGCGAACCGAGGCATCCGGGCCGCCCTGTGCATGACGTTCGCGTTCTACGTGATGGTGGGCACCTGGGAGGCGCTGTGGGCCATCATGCTCGACGACCTCGGCTCGAATGCGATGGTGGTCGGCTTCACGCTCGCCGTCACCTCGGTGCCGATGATCCTCCTCGGCGGGCGCGCCGGTGCGCTCGCTCAACGGACCGGACCGTTGCGAGTCGCTGCCCTTGGTCTGGCGGTGACGGTGCCCTGCATGGCGGGCTACGGGCTCATTGGTTCAGTGCCGGTGCTGGTGGCCCTCTCGATGGTGCAAGCCCTCGGCGACTCGTTCTCCCTCCCCGCCACTCGCATCGCGGCGGCCGCGGCTACCCCGCCCGACCAGCATGCGTCGGCCCAGGGCCTGCTCGGCTCGGTGGAGGTGCTGGTGGCGGGAGCGGTCGCTGTTCCGGCTGCCGCCGCCTACCAACACCTTGGCGCCGCATGGACCTGGTTCGGCGCCGCTGCGCTGATGCTCGTGGCGATGGGAGCTGGGCTGGTGCTGGGCCGCGGCACCGCTGCTGCCGCCCCACTCGACGAGCCCGTGGCCGTCGCTCACTGACGGCTCATCGGCGCCGGGGAGGAACCGGGAATGTTCCCGGTCACGCCAGGTGTACGCAGCGCGTACGGTACGAACCGTGAACCCCGCACGTACCCGCCTCGCCGTCGACCTTGGTACCACCTGGACCGCCGCTGCCGTGACCGACGCAGAGGGCACCCGCTCGCTGCACCTCGGCGACCGTGGCGCCGCCATGCCGTCGGTGGTTGCGGTCGACGAGTCGGGCTCGCTCGTGGTCGGCGCTGCTGCCGAGCGGGTGATGGCCACCAACCCCGATCGTGGTGCCCGCGAGATCAAGCGCCGCTTCGGCGACACGACGCCGTTGGTGCTGGCCGGAACGCCCTACCTGCCCGATGCACTCACCACGGCCCTGCTGGGCGGTGTGGCCAAGGCAGCGTCGGTCGACCCTGCGGCCACCACGGCCGTGCTCACCCACCCCGCCAACTGGGGCGAGTACAAGCTCGAGCTGCTGCGCAACGTCGCCGTGCAGGCCGGCTTCGCCGAGGTCGAAACGGTCAGCGAGCCGGCCGCTGCTGCTCGCCACTACGCCTCCACCGGCCGCCTGCAGGCGGGTGACGCGGTGGTCGTCTACGACTTCGGTGGCGGCACCTTCGAC
>DMQJ01000218.1:2403-2693 GCA_003455715.1 Acidimicrobiaceae bacterium
GACTTCGGTGGCGGCACCTTCGACGCCGCAGTGGTTCGCCTCGACGCCAGCGGGCCAGTGCTGCTCGGCACCCCGCAGGGCATCGAGCGGCTCGGCGGCATCGACATCGATCAGGTCGTGTTCAGCCACGTGGCGGCCGCAGTCGGCGGCGGGCTGCAGCAGCTCGATCGCAACGACCCTGATGTGCGCCGGGCCATCCTGCAACTGCGTGCCGAGTGCACCACCGCCAAGGAGCTGCTGTCGGCCGACAGCGAGGCCACCATCTCGGTGGCGGCGCCGGGCCTGCACAC
>DMQJ01000218.1:2984-3217 GCA_003455715.1 Acidimicrobiaceae bacterium
GTTCGTTCGCTGGAGCGTGCCGTGGCTAGCGCCGGCCTGCAGATGGCCGACCTGGCCGGGGTGGTGCTCGTGGGTGGCAGCTCGCGGATGCCGCTCGTGGGCGAAGTCGTCGCCAGCGAGACCGGTCGCCCCGTGCTGGTCGATGCTGACGCCAAGCTGGTGATCGCCCTCGGTGCTGCCCTTCCGATCGCACCCATTGCGACCGCCGCTGCAACCGCCGCTGTCGCCGCAAC
>DMQJ01000526.1:0-684 GCA_003455715.1 Acidimicrobiaceae bacterium
CGCATGTTCGCCTCGGCGCAGCGTGGGTCGTGCGGCACGGGCACCGGCCCGAGCATGGCGCCGCGGCCGAGCCTGATGGAGCACCTCGCGCTCACCCTCAACGTGGTGTGCAACCGCTTCATGCGCGAGGGCGAAACCATCCACGCGGGTGGTCTGCTGCTGCCCGACGCACCCAAGCGTGCGCAGGTGATCGGCCCGTTCGGCAGCCCTCGTGGCCCGCAGAGCCGCTTCCGCAACCTGCGCGGCTACAACGGCGAGATGCCGGTCACCACGCTGGCTCAGGAGATCTGCACTCCCGGCGACGAGCAGGTGCGGGCGCTCATCGTGAACGGCGGCAACCCTGTGGCGGCGTGGCCCGACCAGATCAAGACGCTCGAGGCGATGGAGTCGCTGGAACTGCTCGTGGTGCTCGACCACCGCATGACCCAAACCGCGGCGTTCGCCGACTACATCGTGGCGCCGCGCCTGTCGCTGGAGCGCGCCGACGTGCCCCCGTTCATGGACCGCTGGTTCAGTGCCCCGTACGCCTGTTACACACCGGCCGTCGTGGCGCCCACCGGCGATCAGCTCAACGACTGGGAGTTCTACTGGGAGCTTGCCGAGCGGCTCGGGGTGTCCATCAAGCTGGCGGGCGGGCCGATGCCCACCGGCGCGCGGCCCTCCGACGACGAGGTGCTCGACCTC
>DMQJ01000526.1:842-4625 GCA_003455715.1 Acidimicrobiaceae bacterium
GGCCGCCGATGCGTGGGCCGGCTTCTCGTTGCTGTCCGACGACGAGGTGCTCGACCTCATCTACGCCAACTCGCGGGTGCCGCTCGACGTCATCCGCGCTCGCACCGGGTCGGTGCTGTGGGAGCACGCCATCACGGTTGAGCCCCCCGACCCAACCGCCGCGGGACGGTTCCAGATCGCCCTCGACGATCACATGGCGGAACTCGATGCCATCCCGGGCGAGTCCACGTCGGCGGAGATCGTCCGCGGTTTCGACCCGGCGGTGCACACGTTCCGGCTCATCAGCCGCCGCCTGAAGAGCCACCTCAACTCGTTGGGTGGCGAGCTGCCCGGCCTGCGGCGCAAGTCGTCGACCAACTACGCGTACATGCACCCCGACGACCTTGCCGCACTCGGCGTGACCGACGACGACCTGGTGCGCATCAGCTCACCGCACGCATCGCTCATCGGAGTGGCCAAGGCGGCCGGTGATGTGCGGCGCGGGGTGGTGTCGATGGCGCACAGCTGGGGCAGCCACACCGGCACCGACGAGAAGGTGCGCGACATCGGCGCCCCCACCAACCGTCTCATCGACGTCGACAACGGCTACTGCGCCATCACCGGCCAGGCCATCCAGAGCTCCATTCCCGTGAGCGTGGAGCCGGTGACCGACGAGGTCGCGGTGGCCGCACCTGTCGGTCGGTAGAAAAGTTACTGGGGGTAGTTTCTTCTTCGCAGGTGTGCTAGACCTTCGCCCACGGCACCGGGGGGCGCCGAGACGGCCGGTAACGGACGTCGCTTTGCGAGGGGGGTCACACGACGTGATGAGGCATCACCCAGTGCACGTGCACACCGCACCTGAGGGACGCGAGGCCGACCATGGCCGATGACCTGCCCTCCGACTACGAAGACCTCACCGAATGCGGCCTCACGCCCGAACTGGAAGAGCGCCTGGTGTCGATCCAGCGCGAGTGCGTGTTCATGTGGAGCAACAAAGACGGTGAGGCGTTCGGGGTGGTGATGTCGTACCTGCCCAAGGACGGCAAGCTGTGGCTCACTGCTGCCGAGCACCGCAAGCGGGTGGCGGCCATCCGCCGAAACCCCCGCGCATCCATCTGCATCAACAGCACGGGCACCAAGCTCGGCCCGGGCAAGACCGTCACCTACAAAGGGTCGTGCGTGGTGCACACCGACCGGGCGACGAAAGACTGGTTCTACCCCGAGTTCTCGCTGTTCCTCCAACGCGACCCGCAGGCCGCGGCCGCGTTCCAGAGCTTCCTCGACTCGCCGCACCGGGTGATCATCGAGTTCACGCCCGACTACGCCCTGAGCTTCGACGGGGCCATCATGTGGGCCCGCTCGCCCGAGGTCGGTGCTCCGAAGTCGGTCGGAGGGTCGTGACCATGCGGGCACGTCTCACCACCTGCCTGGTGTGACCACGATGGCCACTCCGGCTGGCGAGGGGTCTTCCCGACGATGACCGACTACGCGTTCTACCTGCTGCTCGGTGCCGGTGCCGGCGCCATCATCGCCGCCCTTGGCCTCGGCCTCGTGGTCACCTATCAGGGCTCGGGCATCGTCAACTTCGCATACGGCGGCATGGCCACGTGGGTGGCGTACGTGTACGCCGACCTGCGGCAGGGCGCCTACCCGTTCCCCATCCCGGGCCTACCGGCCCGGTACCACTTCGGCGACGACGCCGGCTTCCCGCTGGCCCTCGCGTTGTCGTTGCTCACCGCCGCCGTGTTGGGCCTGGCGGTGTATGTGCTGGTGTTCCGTCCGCTGCGCAAGGCGCCGTCGCTGGCGAAGGTGGTGGCCAGCATCGGGTTGGTCATCGTGTTCATGGCGCTTGTCGCCGAGCGCTACAAGGACAGTCGCATGCTGCGGGTGGGTGGCATCCTGCCGCGCGAGCCGGTGACCATCGCCGACGATCTCACCGTGCCGCGCGACGGCCTGTGGTTGGCGCTCATCGTCGTGCTCATCGCGGCGGTGCTGTGGGTCGGCTCGCGGTTCACACGGGTGGGTCTCGTCACCCGTGCCGCCGCCGAGAACGAGAAGGGCGCGGTGCTGCTGGGGTTCTCGCCCGACCTGCTTGCCGGGCTGAGCTTCGTGGTGGCCTCGGTGCTGGGTGGGCTCATCGCCATCCTCGCCGCACCGATGATCCAGTTGAGCGAGTCGATCTACACGTTCGGGTTCTTCATCGCTGCCCTCGGTGCCGCACTCATCGGTCGGTTTCGCAACATCTGGCCCACGGTCATCACCGGTCTCCTCATCGGCATGGTGCAGTCGAGCTTCACCAAGATGCAGGGCGACTTCGACTGGTTCCCCGACTACGGCGCGCGCGAGGGCCTGCCCTTCCTGGTGATCATCATCGCCATGGTGGTGCTGGGCGAGCGACTGCCCGACCGTGGCGCCGCCAACGAGTGGCGCCTCCCCGCTGTGCCGGAAGCGAAGGTGACGTGGGCCTCAGTGGTGGTGCCCACCGCCGCCGCCGTTGCCGGGCTCGTGTTGCTCGGGCCGCTGTGGCGCGGGGCAGTGATGACCACCGTCATTGCCGTGGTGCTCGCACTGTCGCTGGTGGTGGTTACAGGCTTCGGTGGCCAGACGTCGCTCGCGCAGATGGCCTTCGCTGGGGTCGCCGGGTTCACGCTCTCGAAGCTGGCCACCAACTGGGGTGTGCCCTTCCCGATCGCACCGGTGCTTGCGGCGGCGTTGGCCACGCTGTTCGGGGTGGTTGTCGGTCTTCCCGCGTTGCGAGTGCGCGGCACCAGCCTGGCCATCGTCACGCTCGCGGGCAGCGTGGCCATCACCGAGTTCGTGTTCAAGAACCCCACGTTCGTCGGCGACGCCTCCACGGGTGGGGCGAAGGTACCCAACCCCAAGCTCGGCCCGTGGGACTTCGGGTTGGTGCTCGGCACCAAGTCGTCGCGTCCGGTGTTCGGCATCTTCCTCGTCGTCGTCGCACTCGTGCTGTGTCTGGGCGTGGCCAACCTGCGCCGCAGCGCCACCGGCCGGCGGATGCTCGCCATCCGCTCCAACGAACGAGCGGCAAGCTCCATCGGCATCGACGTGGCCCGCGGCAAGATCCTGATGTTCGCCATCGCGTCGTTCATCGCCGGTGTGGGCGGGTGCCTCATCGCCTACCGGTTCGGTTCGGTGTCCGACCTGTCGTACGGCACCATCGCCTCGCTCACCGCGCTCGCGGTCGCCTACCTCGGTGGCATCACGAGCGTCAGCGGCGCTGTGACGGCCGGAGTGATGACCACGTCGGGCGTGGCGTTCTTCGCAATGTCGCAGTGGTTCGACGCGCTCGGTAGCTGGGAGGTGCTCATCGGTGGCGTGCTCCTCATCGTCACTGCGGTGAAGAACCCCGAGGGCATTGCGGGCGCGGTTCGCAAGCAGGCGGCGCAGCGGCGGGCGCGAGTCGCGATCGCTTCGCCGGTGGTGGCGGCGCGATGACCCTGTTGCGCACCGACTCGCTCAGCGTCACGTTTGGCGGCTTGCGCGCCGTCAACGACGTGTCGCTGCACGTGGGCGAAGGCGAACTCGTCGGCCTCATCGGCCCCAATGGGGCGGGCAAGACGACCTTCATCGATGCTGTCACCGGATACGTGGCGAGCCAGGGCGAGACGTACTTCGACGGCCGACCCATCAGCGGCATGGCGCCGCATCGCCGCAGTCGCCTCGGGCTGGGCCGCACCTGGCAGTCGCTCGAACTGTTCGACGACCTGACGGTGGAGGAGAACTTGCTCGTCGCCTCCGAGCGGCCATCCATCGGTGGTTTCTTCGCCGACCTCGTTGCCC
>DMQJ01000142.1:0-275 GCA_003455715.1 Acidimicrobiaceae bacterium
GTGTGCTCTTCCGATCGGGAGGCGCGGGCCGCGTGCCGCGGCGCGATCGCGGCCCCGTCGGCGGGGCGCAGACTGGTCGAGATCCGAGTCGGTCACGAGCGCCGACACTACACCCGCCCGACGGATTCCTTGTACGAATGTTCCCGGAATCCGTGCGGAGCCGTCATCGCCCGGCGAGCTACGTTGCGTCGATGGAACGCCGCAGACTGCGTGATCTCGGAGGCTCGATCGGTCGGCTGGTGGTGGGGCCCAACAACTCCATCGCCGACGTTGCC
>DMQJ01000142.1:493-931 GCA_003455715.1 Acidimicrobiaceae bacterium
GGTGTACGACGAGCCAAGGGTGGCGCGAACGGGGGTCACCGTGGTGCACACCCGCCCTGAAGGGCGGCGCGCCGACCTGTGCTTCGGGGCAATGCACTCGTTCAACGGAAACGGGGAGATGACGGGTTCGCACTGGCTCGCCGAGTCGGGGCTGCTGGCCGGGCCGATCGGCATCACCAACACGCACCAGGTGGGTGTCGTGCGCGACGAGTTGGTGCGCTGGCAGGTGGAACGCAACCCGATCACGGAGTGGTGCCTCCCCATCGTGGGGGAGACCTACGACGGTTACCTCAACGACATCAACGGCTTTCACGTCACGGCTTCGCACGTCCGCGAGGCGCTGGCCGACGCGGACTCGGGTCGGCCGGTGGCGGAAGGCTGCGTGGGCGGCGGCACCGGGATGATCTGCCACGAGTTCAAGGGCGGCATCGGCACATC
>DMQJ01000142.1:1105-3593 GCA_003455715.1 Acidimicrobiaceae bacterium
GTTCAAGGGCGGCATCGGCACATCGTCGAGGGTGGTGAACGCCGCAGGTGCGCCGTACACGGTGGGAGCACTGGTGCAGGCCAACTACGGCAGTCGCGACTTGCTGCGTCTCGACGGCCGGCGTGTGGGCCACGTTCTCGGTGCCGACGTCGCTCCTCTTGCCGAAGAACCATTGGCTGCCGATGCCGGTTCGATCATCGTGGTGCTGGCCACCGACGCACCGTTGCTTGCCGACCAGTGCAAGCGGCTGGCCCAGCGGGCCACCGTCGGGGTCGCACGCGTCGGTGGGGTGGGCTCCGACAGCAGTGGCGACATCTTCCTGGCGTTCAGCACCGGCAACTCGGTGGCCGAGGACGCGGAGGCGCCGGTACCGCTCCTGGCGCTCCCGCATCACGAGATGACGCCGCTGTTCGAAGCCGCCGCGGAGGCTGTGGAGGAAGCGATCTGGAACGCGATGTGCATGGCGCACACCACCACCGGCCACCTCGGTCGTGTGGTGCATGCGGTCCCGCTGGATGCGCTGGGCGCCATCGTCGAACTCGACTGATTCGATTCCGTTCCCGGTACGTCCGTTCCGGTATTGTGCCGCCAGCCGACGCGTCGCGTCGCACACATCAAAGGGGGAGCGGTGTCGGGTGGCAGGACCCGGGAAGCGGTCGAGTGGCCCACAGTGGGCCTGCTGTTGGCGTTCATCGCCGCTTGGTTGGCCGTAGTGCTCGGCCATGAGAGCATCCCATGGTGGGTAGCGGCACCGATCCTCGTGTACCTCGGAGGGCTGTGGATGTCGCTCGGGCATGAGTTGCTCCACGGGCACCCCACTCGCTGGAACTGGGTGAATACGACGGTCGGCTCGTTGCCGCTGCAGCTCTGGCTGCCATTCCCCAGGTACAAGACCTGGCACGTGCTGCACCACCAGGCGGATCTCACCGATCCGATCGACGACCCAGAGAGCTACTACGTGCAACCCGACACCTGGCGGCGCGCCGGTCGGCTCCGCCGCCGCTGGATGTTGGTGCTGCGCACCCTGCCGGGTCGGTTGACATTCGGTGTGTTGCGTGGCATTCCCCGCTTCTGGTGGCGCGAACTCCCGCACCTGCGCACCCCGGCCGTGGCACTGCAGTGGGGCTTTCACCTCGTGCTCGCAACGGCGTTCGGCTGGTGGCTGTTCGGCGTAGTGGGCGTCTCGCCCTGGCTGTATGTGCCCGCGTTCGTGCTCGGCGGGTCGGCATGCACGCAGCTTCGGTCGTTCCTCGAGCACTGCGCGGTGCCCGAGGGCACCCGCTCTGCCGTCGTGAAGGCCGGGCCGGTGATGAGCCTGCTCTTCCTCAACAACAACCTCCACCACACCCACCATGCCCTTCCCGACCTGGCCTGGTATCGCATTCCCGCGGCGCACACCGAGTTGGGAAGCGACGCCATCGCCGCGGCTGGCGCGGGGCTGTACACGGGTGGGTACCTGGAGGTGTGGCGACGGTTTGCATTCCATCCGTTCTGCCAGCCGGATCACCCGCTGTCGCCCGGCGCTCGGCCCTACGGCAGCCGCGGAATCGACTGACACATGGGGGCCTCCACCGGTACGGCATGGCTGGGGATGTATCCGTTCCAGTCGCTGGTGGGCCACTGGACTCTGCTCTGGAGCGCGATCCGGCAGCGCCTTGGAGAAGGCCCCGACGAGTTGTCGTGGAGCGGCGACGCTCGGGCGTGCTGGACCGCACCCGACCTCGTGCTGGGCATGACGTGTGGTTGGCCACTCGTCACCGAACTGATCGACGTCGTCGACGTGGTGGGCGCGTTCGACGTGTCGGTGCCATTCGCCGCCGACGGCCGTTACCGCTCGGTGCTGGTGGCGTCGAAACCTCGGTCGCTCGCTGAGTGGCGCTCTGTTGGCGACGTAGTGGTTGCCGTGAATGGGCGAGACAGCTTGTCGGGCTGGGTGAGCATGTGCCACGCCTGGGGTGACGCGCCAGAGCGGGTGATGGTGACCGGCGCACACGTGGAGAGCCTTCGTGCCGTGGTGAGCGGTGCAGCGCACGTCGCCTCCATTGATGCAGTCACCTTCGAGCACGCGGTTGCCGCCGAACCGAACCTCGGAGCAGTGCACGTGGTGGGCCACGGGCCACTTGTGCCGTCCCTCCCGTTGGTGACGGCCGCAGGGCGTGTGCCGGTGACCCACCTTCGGCGCGCCATCGGCGAGGCGCTGGCAGACCCGTCGCTCGGCCCAACGCTTGCGGCCCTGCGGGTGAGGGGCTTCGTGCCGCTCGACCTCAGTGACTACAGGGGTCTCAGCGCCCTCATGCGCTGAGCGAAGAGGCAGCCTCAGCGACCGCAGAGCGGATGGCCGGTTCGTTGCGGCTCACCCGGTAGGCCGGCCCCACCACGCTCACCGCGGCCACCACGGCTCCGGTGGCGTCGAACACCGGTGCCGACACTGCCATCACCCCGGCCTCCACGGCGTCGGAGCGCGCGACGGTGCCATCGGCGTCGACCC
>DMQJ01000044.1:0-226 GCA_003455715.1 Acidimicrobiaceae bacterium
ACCGCGTCGGCGTCGACATCGCAACGTGCCGCCACCATCTGGGGCGTGAACGGGCGCACCGCGGCGGTGAGCCGTTCGAGATGGCCGGGCTCCACCCAGCGATCGCAGAACGTTGCGTCGTGCAGGCCTTCAGTGAGGATGACGTGCAGCAACCCGGCCAGCAGGGTGGGGTCTTCGCCCGGGCGGATCTGCAGGAAGATGTCGGCCTGCGCCGCCAGTTCGGTGC
>DMQJ01000044.1:418-3907 GCA_003455715.1 Acidimicrobiaceae bacterium
CGGCCTGCGCCGCCAGTTCGGTGCGCCGCGGATCGACAACGATGAGCTGCATGCCCTCCGCCTTGCGCCGGCGAAGCGTGGCGAACGGGTCGGTGCCCTGCAGCCCGCCGAACGGAGCGAAGCTCGACACCATCGGGTTGTAGCCGATGGCGAGCAGCACGTCGGCGTCGTCGAAGTTGTCGGGCCCGGCCTCCCACATGCCCATCCGCATCGCGGCGGTGGCCTTCATCGGCTGGTCGATGGTGACCGACGTGTAGTAGCTCACCGACCCGATGGCCCGGTGGAACGCCCACGCCACCGGGTGCGACGGCGCGTTCTGGTAGGCGCCGGTGCCCGTGTAGGTGGCGATGGCTCGCGGGCCGTGCCGATCGATGATGGAGCGCAGCCGAGCGGCCACCTCGTCGAGCACCTCGGTGCTGGTGGCCTCTTCGAACGTGCCGTCGGGACGTCGCCGCCGAGGCGTGGTGATGCGGCCGGGGTGCGCGAGTTGGTCGGGCAGTTGGCGGCCCTTCACGCAGGTGTAGCCGTGGAAGAGCGGGTCGTCGTCGACGCCCGTCACCTTCACCACCTTCCCGCCATCGACGTGCACGTCGATGGGGCACGCGGCGTGGCAGATGCGGCAGAACGAACGAACGACGTCGCCAGACATGAGACCCCCCTCTCGGCGCACAACCTACTGCGCGGCGAATAGGGTCGAGAGATGGACGACTCCACGCCCTCGGCACACCGCTCACCCGACGCCGACTGGCTGGCCATCGTGCGGCTCACGCACGACTACTGCTGGGCCATCGACACACGCAAGTGGGAGGCCCTACGCAACGTGTTCCACCCCGACGTCGACGCCGACTTGGCTGCCGGTGCACCGGTGCATGGTGTGGAGGCGGTGATCGATCTCATCTCCTCCGTGCTCGGTGGGCTCGACGCCAGCCAGCACATGGTGAACACGCACCAGATCTCGATCGACGGCAACACGGCCACCGGACGGTGCTCGGTGCTCGCCCAGCACGTGCGGCGTGGCACCGAGGGAGGGTCGAAGTTCCTGTTCGCCGGCTGGTACGACGACGAGTACCGCTACGGGCCGCACGGGTGGCGCATCACGCGACGGCGCATCGTGCCCAAGTGGACCGACGGCAACCGTGCGGTCATCTCCGGCTAACCGGGCTCAGGTGCCGGCCAGCCGCGCCACGACCGGAGCGAAGTCGCGCATGTTGTTGGAGCCGACGCACACATAGCTGATGCCGTAGTCGCGCCGACGCTGCTCGAGCGTGTCGCAGATCTCGTCGACCGACCCGATGAGCATGTGCACATGGTTGCCGACGTCGTCGGGCGACATGCCGAACGCTCTTGCGAACCCCGCCGACGCGGTTGCCGAATCGTCGGTGACCACCACGAAGTAGGCGGCCGTCTCGAGTTCGAGCTCGGCGAACCGATCACCCGCTCCCTCGCGCACCCACTCGATCTTCTCCGCGGTCGCGTGCGCCGTGCCCGACGCCAACCCGCGGGCGCCGATCATGCCCGCCGAGTTGTCGAAGTTGAGCGAGACGATGTCGGCGACCGCTCCCGCTGCGCGCAGAACACGCGGTGAGCCACCGCCGATCATGATCGGTGGGCCCTTCGGGCGCGGTGAGGCGGGCGTCGCGGTCATGCCACCGACGTTCACGTGGCGACCGTGCACATCGAGTTGCTCGCCCGCGAAGAACGCCTTGGCCACCTCCACGTACTCGAGCATGCGGTCGATGCGCGTACCCGGGCTGTCCATCGTGAGGCCCATCGCTTCGTACTCGCTCGTGATCCACCCGGCCCCGAAGCCGGCCTCGAGACGGCCGTCGGACAGCATCTCGATGGTGGCCAGCGACTTCGCGAGCACGACGGGATGGTGGTAGTCGACGCACATCACGCGCGCACCGATGTGTAGCTCGGTGGTGACGGCCGCCGCGGCCATCATCGCTGGGATGGCGGCCACGAGTTGCGGCGGATGCTGCGCCGCGGCGGCTGCCTGGCCCGGGCCGATGTAGTGGTCGGCGAGGTGCAGGCAGCTGTAGCCCAGGTCTTCGGCGGCGCGAGCGGTGTCGTACCACTCGGCGGCGTTGGCCGGCATGAATGCCTGCACGCTGAATCGAAAGGGGCGGCTCATCGGGGCGACGTTACTGGGCCGTTCACAATCGCGCGATACTCGCGCTACGCCGACGCAACACGGGGGTAGCGGGGCGCAAGGAGGCACCGTCATGGGCCATGTTCCGCAACGCTGCAGTGAGATCAGCGCCGCGTTTCTCAACTCGGCGCTCGCGCCCGAGGTGCGCGGCGAGGCGATGATCGCCGATGCCGACGTCGAGGTCATCGGCGAAGGCGTCGGGTTCGTCGGCGAAGTGGCCCGCGTGAGGTTGCGCTACGAGGGGCACGACGCACCGCCGCCGGGTGCGATCGGGTCGCTCATCGCCAAGGTGCCCACCACCAACCCAGGCTTCAAACACATCGGCACGATGCTCGGGCTGTACCAGAAGGAGCACGGGTTCTACGCCGACGTGGCCCACCGCGTCTCGTTGTCGGTGCCCACGGCCTACTTCAACCACGCCGACCACGACGCGGGCGAGTACATGCTGCTGTTGCAAGACATGGCTCCATTGCGACCTGGCAACCAGTTGGAGAGCTGTACGTATCACGAGGCGGAGGTGGTGCTGCAGTCCATCGCCGGCTTCCACGCGGCGTGGTGGAACCACCCCGAACTCGCCGCCTTCGACGACTGGCTGCCGCAGCCGGGCGGGGCCTACTTCCACATCCTCGAGGCCAGCTACAAGGCGTCGTTGCCGGCGGTGCGGCCTGTGTTCGGCCATCTGCTGAGTGAGGACATCATGGCCCTCGCCGAGCGTCTCGCCGACTGCTATCACGACATGGTCGACGCGGGCGCCGGTCGAGCGCCGCACACGTTCATCCACGGCGACTTCCGGCTCGACAACATGATGTTCGGACCCAACCTCGAGTTCACGCTGCTCGACTGGCAACTTCCGTTCAAGGCCAACCCGTTGTGGGACGTCGTCTACTTCCTCGCCGGCAACTTCAGCCCCGAGTGGCGGCGTGAGCACCAAGACCAGTTGGTGCGCACGTATCACGCGGCACTGCTGGCCGCTGGCGTGCAGGACTACCCGTGGGAGCGGTGCTGGGACGACTACCGGGCAGCCGGGCTCGTGCTGATGGGCTACATCGTCACGTCGGCAGCGGATGTCGACCTCGACTCGTTCAACGACCGCGGCCGCATGGTGCTGGAGACAATGATGAGCCGCTACGCGACCGCGGTGGAAGACCTTCGCTCAGCCGACTTCATGCCCTGAGCGGCGCCCCGGACCAGGGGCCAACCGACCGCCAGCCGTGTCGCGCGAAATCCGTGAACGACTGCAGAACTCGCGCGACACGGCGGCCGAGTTCGGGGCGGGCGATCGTGACGAAGGCAGCGCGGTCCACGGGCCTGGGTGATGAGTCCGGCTGGGGCATCAA
>DMQJ01000044.1:4110-18961 GCA_003455715.1 Acidimicrobiaceae bacterium
AGCCTGGTTGATGAGTCCGGCTGGGCCATCAACCAGGCCGTTTGTGGATGTCACTGCGCCATCGTCGGCTCGCACCGAAACGGCGTTCGCCGATCACTCGGCGGGCACGACTCCGAAGGTCGCCAGCCAGTCCTGCGCGATGCCGATGTCGACTCGCTGCAGGCCGTCGATGTAGCGGCAGTTGCTGGTGTAGCCGTAGCTGGTGACCGTGACGACATAGCCGTTGAGGAACGTCGGGCCGCCGGAGTCGCCGAAGCACGTCCCGCCGGTGCCCCGGACGTCGTTGCCGTTGCCGTTCACCTGCAGGATCTGGGGCGTGAGCTTCTGGCCCGGTTCGACCGCATAGCGGCGGATCAAGGGATAGCTCATGGGGGTCGGCTTCTGCGGGCCGGCCTCGGGCTTGCGAACCTCGGTGCAGTAACCGACCGAGGTGAACAGCGTGCTGTTCAACTTCGGCTGGGCAAACTGCTCGAGGTAGTTGCGCGGTGCGAGGCTGGCGGGGGTGATGCCGACGACCGGTTCGTCGAGCACGACGACCGCGTAGTCGTTCCAGTTACGCAGGTCGGTGAAGTTCGAGTAGCCGGGGGCGGTGTACGCCTGGCCGTAGTGCACGGTGATGCCACTGGTGGGCTGCTCGTCGCCCTGGAACCCGGCGGTCGGATCTGCCGCCACCGGCAGGCCACTCGGCGGCTCCTCGGCGATGACGGAGTCGAACGTCACCATCGTCTTGCCGACCGTTCCATCGGTGCAGTGGGCGGCCGTGAGTACCACCGTCGGGGTGACCAGGGTGCCCGTACAACGGAACCGACCCTCGGACGTGTAGTAGAGGAGCATGCCCACATTCGGGTGGGCTTCACCGTCGGCGGTGCCGTCGGTGATGGCACCAGCCGAGCCACCGAGTGAGGTGAGGCTGAAGGCGAACGCAGCAACCGCGAGCAGTGCACGGGATCGACGCATGGAATTTTCCTTCCGAATGGGTGAATGAGTGGAACCTAGTCACTCCGACCACGGTGGTCAATCGTTCGCGCCTCGCAGTGAACCCAGCATCGTGCATCGACGAACACCTCCACTTCTGCTCCCCGCCTTCGTGACGCGCGAAAACCCGGCACCGTCACGGAATCCGCGCGACACGGCGGGCGGGAGCGGCTGGTCGCGTCGCCCGAGACCTGGGGCTGCACGCGCTCACCATCTACCATCCACGCCGATGATGGATCCGACTGAGGATGGTCGCGTTGCCCGCGGGCACCGCACTCCGGGTCGGCGTCGACCACGTCCTCGTCGACGACGGCAACGTCGCCGAGGCGGCACGCACCATCGTGCCCGGCGGTGTCGACACCGCACTCGAGCTCATCGGCACCCCGACCCTGCCCGACACGCTGCGAGCCACCCGGGTCCACGGGGTCGTGTGCTTCACCGGAATGCTCTCCAACCAGTGGACCGTGCGCGACTTCTACCCGATCGAGTACCTCCCCCGCGGTGTCCGCCTCACCGCCTACGGAGGAGACGCCACCGACCTCCCCACCCACGTCCTCCAGGGCTTCCTCGATGCCGTCGCAGCCGGTGACGCCACCGTGCCGATCCACCGCACGTACCGCCTCGATGAGATCGCCGAGGCGCACGCCGACATGGAAGCCGGCCGAGCCACCGGCAAACTCGTCGTCGTGCTCTGACGGATTCCCGTTCCAACCGAGACAACCCCCGCAGTCATCCGCCCAACAGGCAATGTCGAGTGCACCTCCGGTGTGTCTGAGCACCTCTGCCGACGTTCCAGCGCGGCCATCGACTCGTCCGCGGTCGCGCGCCGACGGCGGCACGTTCGGCGTCGACCAACAACTGAGCGGCGAAACCCACCTCGGGGAGAGTCGCCGCGTACCTCCGGAGTTGATCGGCAACCCGTCCACGCCGCCCGGGTCACTGGTCTGCCCACGGCCGAGGTTCCGGTACGAGCCCGTCGACATCGAGGGCCTCCCGCAGCGCAACGGCGCCCGGGTGGCGGAGCATGTCCGGCTGGGCAAGCCGATCACGCAGTTCCGCGGCGGTGAACAGCGACTTGCGCAACGCCGAGGCGACCATCGAGCGAACGCCGTCGGGTTCGGTGCTGCTGGCGAGGTCGATCACCGTGCGTAACGCCGTCGTGCACCGGATACCCCTCACCTCGGTGAGGTCGGACTGGGGTACGTCGGCCACGTGCACCAGCACATCGATGTCGCCGTGCCTGGCCCGGAACAGCGGGTATCCGTTGGCGTCGAGCCCACACGGCACGAGAGAGTCGCCGAAGCTGGCGAGGTCGTCCATCGAGGGCACTGCCATCTCGATCGGCTGGTCCAGTTCGAGGCACCCGCACGACACCAACTGCCCTCTGCACCGCGGGCACCGCTGCAGATCGCAACCCGGATGGTGAAGGCCACCCGGCCCCACCCCGCAGTCGCCACAGCGATCCACTCCCCGGCCCCGCCCACGCCGCGGCCTGTAGGGGGCCAGCGGGAACTCGACACCGTCCAGGATCACGGACGACACGTCGCACGATCGAGCCACTGTCATCTCTTGCGCACACCACGAACACTCAGCCATTGCTGCCTCCGAACATCGAGTCGAAACGGAGGAGACCACCAAGACGGAAGTCTCGATCAGGAAGCGCTGGCTTCAATAGAGAGGCGGGGCAGGATGTGGACCTGCGGCCGTCGGGTGGTGAGGCTACAGGTATCGAGTGCAGCCGCAGCCCGACGTGCACGAGATTGACGGACGTGGTTGTATGCGCTGGCTTCACACGAGCCGTCGGGGGGACAGTGGGATGACGACCGGACCATTCAGCGCCAGCTTCGCGGAGGCGCGCGCTGCGTTCGTCGAGGCGGCGACGGCCGCGGGGGCATCGCTGTCGTCCCATGCACACCCGGAGACCGGGCCCGATGGCGGTGCGCTGACCACCGACTGCGCCTGGATCGGGCCGGCCGACGCGGCGAAGGTGCTCGTGCTGGTGTCGGGGACGCATGGCGTCGAGGGGTTCTGCGGGTCGGGCGCGCAGGTGGACTGGCTCCGACGTCGCGAGTTCACGCACCTCGCTCCCGACAGCGCTGTTCTGCTGGTGCACGCCATCAACCCCTACGGGTTCGCCTGGAAGCGACGCGTGACGCACGAGAACGTCGACCTGAACCGCAACTTCGTCGACTTCTCCCGTCCCCTCCCCGAGAACCCGGGATACGTGCAACTGGCGTCCGCGGTGACGCCCGAGGACTGGAGCGAGGAGACACAGATCGCCTGTCGGCGGGTCCTGCTCGACTTCGCACGCACCCATGGTTTCGAGGCGCTGGCGCAGGCCATGTCGGGCGGGCAGTACACCCATCCCGACGGGCTGTTCTTCGGGGGGTCGGGCCCCACCTGGTCGCGAACGACCCTGGAGACCATCTTCGCCGATCATCTGTCGCAGGCCACCGACGTCGGGATCGTCGACTTCCACACCGGCCTCGGGCCCGAGGGGTATGCGGAGCCCATCATCGCCGCCCCGCCTGGCACGCCGGAGTACGAGCGAGCGATGCACTGGCACGGCCTCGCCGCGACGAGCCACGCTGGCGGCGACTCGGTGTCGGCCCAGATCGCTGGCGATTGGCTAGCCGCCGCGCCGAGCCTGCTGCCGCGCGCCCGGGTGACGGGCGTGGCCCTGGAGTACGGAACCGTGCCCTCGAACCGTGTGCTCGACGCGCTACGGGCCGACAACTGGCTGCATGCGTACGGAGACCCACTGTCGCCTGAGGGCCAGGCGATCAAGGCGCAGATGCTGGCCGCGTTCTACATCGACACCGACATCTGGCGCGGCATGGTGCTCGGGCAGTCGTTGACGGCCGTGCGCCAAACGATGCGCGGCCTCGCTCGAACGGACTCGCCGTGACGCCCTCCGCTCCCGGCCACTCTCTCTCAACGACAGGAAGGAAGCGCACGTGTTCGTCTCCGTCAACGGTGTGAAGCTGTTCGTCGAGGTCCTCGGTTCCAAACTGGTAGCCGACGGACCTCGCATGGTCGAACGACCGACGGTGGTCGCCTTGCACGGCGGACCGACCGACCACACGCACATGCTGTCGATGGTCGCCCCGCTCGCCGACGTGGCACAGGTGGTGCTGTACGACCACCGCGGCTGCGGACGCAGCGAGCACGGCGATCCGGCGCTGTGGCATATGGACCAGTGGGCCGACGACGTGGTTGGGTTGTGCGAAGTGCTGGGGATCGAGCGCCCCATCGTCTACGGGCACTCCTTCGGTGGATTGGTGACGCAGGCCTACGCCACTCGGCACCCGGAGCACCCATCCCGAATCGTGCTCGCGGGCACCGGGCCGTGTGTCGACGCCGTTCGGTCGGCGGAGGGCTTCCGCCGCCAAGGCGGCGATGCTGCAGCCGACGCGTTCACGGCGTTCCTCGCGTCACCCAGCCGCGACACCGTCGCCGCGTTCGGAGCGAACTGCCGGCACCTGTACTCGACCAGCCGGAGGATGGACGCCGACGCCGAGGCGCGCACCATCACCAACATCGAGTTGCTGTTCGACTTCTTCGGTCGGCAGATCCGCACGTTCGACTTCACCGACATGCTGTCGGCAGTGACCGCACCCGTGATGATCCTCGGTGGCGACGAGGACCCGGTAATGCCGCCGGTGTATCAGGACGCGCTCGAGGCAGCGTTGACAAATGCGTCCGTGCGCCGTGTCCGCTTCCCCAACTGTGGCCACACGCTGGCCGCCGACGCACCAGAGGCGCTGGGCGAGGCACTCCGGGCCTGGGTACGAGAGGCCTGACCGAGCGGCGCAGCTCGACGTCGGCCGAGGCCGAGAGCGATCACTGACGACGGCGGTCGGTCGACGCCGCCTCTATACATTGCGCACGTATGGTATGTTTAGGCGATGGTCGACGTCACGGCCCCGGCCAGCCCGCCGAGGCGAACCCAGTTCGAGCGACGGTCGTCGACCCGCGCCTCGTTGGTGGCGTCGGCGACTCGCGCCGTCGTGAGTACCGGCCCGTCCACTGCCGTTGCCGACGTCGCTCGCCAGGCTGGCGTGTCAACCGGGGCGTTGCAGTACCACTTCTCGTCCAAGACCGACCTGTTGGTCGCCGTGGTTGAGACCGGCTGGAACGATCTGGTGGAGTGCACGAGGTCGGCGTCACGCTCCGGGCCGCCGGCCGAGCGGGTGGCCGCGCTCGTGTGGTCGGTGTGGGAGGCATACCGTCAACCCTCCGTCCGCGCTGCGTTCATGATCTCGTCCGACCCGAACCTCGACAGCGGCGTCGCGGCGCGCATCAACGACGCGTTCGACGTCGCACGCACCCAACTCGATCAACTCTGGCTCGACGCGTTCGCCGATCTCGACGTGCCGATCGAGCGCATCACCATGGCTCGCCGGTTCGCCCGATCACACCTGAACGGCATGGTCGTGCAGCGCCAGATGGCCTCCGTCGAACCCGAACCCGATGCAGAACTAGAACTGCTGTGCGACGCCGTCCTGGGCATCCTCACCCGGCCATCGGCGTGATGACCGGCGACGTCACCCTGCGCATCGAGACCGACCTCGGGGTGATCGACGTGGCGGTGCATCTCGATCGGGCACCCATCACGGCCGCGTACGTTCTGCGCTTGGTCGACTCCGGGCGATACGACGGCGCATCGTTCTACCGGTCGACTTCGCTCGGACGCCCCGACCGGCGACCGCTCATCCAAGGCGGCCCGCTCGCACCCGTGCTCATGGGCTGGAGTCGGGAGTCGCCCGGCATTCCCATGTTGGAATCGATCGACACCACCGACACGACGGGCCTTCGGCACCGAGCTGGAACGGTTTCGCTGGCCCGCGACCTCGGCCGTACCGGCCATGTTGTGCCGGAGATGTTCATCTGCCTCGACGACTACCCCGAGCTCGACGCCGGCGGACGCACCGAGCCCGACGCACGGGGGTTTCCCGCATTCGGGACCGTCACGGCGGGCCTCGATGTCGTCGCGGCGATCGCCGCGCGCGACACGAGTGGAGCGACACCGATCGAGCGCCTCCGGGGCGAAGTCCTCACCCAGCCCGTCGACATTCTCCGCGCCACGTCCACGCACTCACCTTTCGAAAGCAGTAGCTGACATGCCCACACCGAACACCAACGGCTCGACCCGCACCATCGTGAGGAACGGCACCGTGCTCGACACCACCACGATGACGTACACCGAGCCCCAGGTCGTCGTCATCGAGAACGGCGTCATCGTCGACCTTGCCGACGCGTACACCGGCGACGCCGACGTCGAGATCGATGCGGCCGGCCAGTACGTGCTTCCGGGCCTCATCGACGGGCACGTCCACTTCCGCCTGGCAACGCTCGACTTCCGCTCGCTTCTGCAGTGGTCGGAGGTGCAGTTCGGCATCAACATGGCCCGCCTCGCGGCCGACACGGTGGAGCGCGGCTTCACAACCGTGCGCGACCTAGGCGGCGACGTCAACGGTCTGATGCGCTCCATTGCAGACGGGCACGCCCGGGGTCCCCGGATCGTGCGTGCCGGGCTGATGCTCACCCAGACTGGCGGCCACGGTGATGTCCGCTCGGGCGAGATCGAACTGGCGAGCTGTGGGTGCGTGCTCAGCTCCAGCGTGATGTCGATCGTCGCTGATGGAGTCGACGCCGTTCGCAAGGCTGCCCGACACCTCCTCCGCGACGGCAGCGACTTCATCAAGATCCACGTCTCGGGCGGTGTTGCGTCGCCTGCCGACCCGCTCGAAAGCGTGCAGTACACGACCGAGGAGATCCGCACGGTCGTCACCGAGGCGCAGCATCGCGGCACGTACGTCTCCGCTCACGCCTACACCTCCGAGGCAATCGCAATGGCCGTCGACGCGGGCGTGCACTGCATCGAACACGGCAACCTCATGGACGACGCGACTGCCTCGCTGATCGCCCACGCCGGAGCGGTCGTCGTCCCCACGCTCGTCACCTACCAGGCCATGCACGACATCGGTCGCCAACACGGTCTGCCCGCGGCGAACCTCAGGAAGAACACCGTCGTGCTCGACTCCGGGTTGGAGTCACTCGAACGAGCCCACCGCGCCGGTGTCACACTCGGGTTCGGCACCGACCTGATCGGCGAAGCGCAGCCACGCCAGAACGAAGAGCTCACGATCCGCGCACGCGTACAGCCCGCGGTCGACGTGCTGCGCTCGATGTGGGTCGTCAACGCCCAACTCTGTCGGCTCGAGGGCAAGATCGGCGTCGTCTGCCCCGGCGCCTTCGGCGACATCGTGATCTCCAACGTCGATCCGCTCGCCGACATCACTGCGTTCGCAGACCACCGCACGGCGCTCACCCACGTGATCCAGAACGGCCGGGTCGTCGTCGATCGGAGTGGGTGCTGATCATCGCGGCCCCGTCGCCGACGGACAACCTCGGACCGGGTGGCGGCCATGCCAGCGTGCCGGTGTCCCCGAACAGAGAGATCGCAACAGAGGTCTTCATCTCCGCGCGCACCGTGGAGTCGAACTTCAGCCGCGCCTGCCGCAAGCTCGGTGTGAACTCACGCTGTAGCGCCAGCACCGGCTGGCGGTGGACTTCGGTCAGCACTCAGGCGTCGGGAATCTCGCGACCGAAGGCCGCGAGCGTGATCTTCTCCGGCGCAGGGCCGCCACGGATGCCGGTCTCCAGCGCGTCGATCGCGGCCAGTTGCTGCGGGTCGAGTTCGAAGTCGAACACGTCGAAGTTCTCGGCGATGCGTGGCGGCTTGACCGACTTCGGGATGACCGAGCGGCCCTGCTGGAGGTGCCAGCGCAGCATGACCTGCGCCGGTGACTTCCCGTGGGTGCGGGCGATCTCGCCGATCGTCGTATCGGCAAGCGCGCTGCTGTGCTTGCCCTCTCGATAGAAGGTGATACCACCGATCGGCGACCAGGCTTGCGTCACGATGCCAGCAGCCCTGTTGACGGTCTCGACGGCACGCTGTTGGAAGTAGGGGTGAACTTCGATCTGGTTGACGGCTGGGACGACAGTGGCTTCCGTGAGCAGCCGGTCGAGGTGGTCGACCATGAAGTTGCTCACGCCGATGGCCCGCACCTTGCCGTCGGCGAGCAACGTCTCCAGCGCGCGGTACGCCGCGAGAGTGCGGTCGAACTCGCTCGGGAGAGCCTGGTGCAGGATCAACAGATCGATCTGGTCGACGCCGAGCTTGCGGGCGATCTTGTCGAAACCGCGCAGCGTCTCGTCGTAGCCGTAGTCGCTGATCCACACCTTGGTCTCGATGAACATCTCGTCGCGGCGGAGGCCGGACTGCCGGACCGCGTCACCGACGCCGCGTTCGTTGGCGTAGGCGGCCGCCGTGTCGATGTGGCGGTAGCCCACGCGCAGCGCCTCGGCGACCGCGGCTGCAGTCTCGTCGGGCGGTGTCTGGAAGACGCCGAAGCCGAGCGCCGGCATGTCGACGCCGTTGTTGAGGGTGATGTACTGCACGGGAGGTCCTTCAGAGGTGTTGGTCAGCGGTTGATCAGCCTCTGCATCATCGGGTGGTAGCGGTCGCCGGCGATCTGCACCGCCGCGGCGGCCGCGTCCAGTTCGTCGAGCACGTCCGCGGGCACCTTCAGCGTGGCGGCTGCGAGGTTCTCCTCGAGTCGGTGGAGCTTGGTGGTACCCGGAATCGGCACGCACGTGGTCGACTTGGCGAGGATCCATGCGAGCGCCACCTGCGCTGGGGAGGCGTTGAGCGCAGAGGCGAAGCCTCGGATCAGATCGACGAGCGCCTGGTTGACGCGACGGTTCTCTTCTGCGAAGCGAGGAAACAGAGCTGGGTTGCCACGGGCGTCGCCCGCGCCGAAGCCCGTGTCCGCGGTGATGGTGCCGGTGAGGAAGCCCTTGCCGAGCGGGCTGTACGGGACGAGCCCAATGCCGAGCTCGTCGAGGAGCGGGATGATCTCCTGCTCGGGTTCACGCCACCACAACGAGTACTCGCTCTGCAGGGCGGTCACCGGCTGCACCGCATGAGCCCGCCGGATCGCGTCGACGCCAGCTTCGGACATTCCGAAGTGGCGGACCTTGCCCTCGGCGATCAGCTCACGCACTGTCCCGGCGACGTCCTCGATCGGGACGTTGGGGTCGACTCGGTGCTGGTAGAAGAGGTCGATGCGGTCGGTGCGGAGCCGGCGGAGCGCCTCGTCAGCGACCTCGCGGATCCGTTCCGGGCGGCTGTCCGTCCCGTCGAGCGGGCGTCCGCCGGCGAAACCGAACTTGGTCGCGATGACGACCTCGTCGCGGATCGTTTCCAGCGCAGCGCCGACGATCTCCTCGTTGCTGCCCTGCCCGTACGCCTCTGCCGTGTCGAAGAAGGTCACCCCGCGCTCGTGTGCGTCGCGGAGCAATGTGATCGCGTCCGCAGTGGGCATCGGCGTGCCCCATGCGCTGTCGAGTCCCATGCAGCCATAGCCGATCGCGGACACCTCGAGTGCAGCCTCGCCGGTGCCAAGGGTGCGGGTGGCAGTCATCTTGTTCATGTCGTCCTTCCGTCGGTGTCGCGCTGGCGCTCCACCCAACCACCGTTCACGACGGTGTGGGAGGCCGCGTCGAACGGGGTACTGCTAGGGCCTCCCTCCCGTCGCCACGGCGTCGTAGCGTGAAACCGATGGACAACAAGGACGGCATCCGCGAGTTCCTCGCGTCGCGCCGCGCCAGGGTGACGCCCCAGCAGGCCGGCCTGCCGGTGTACGGCTCCAACCGTCGGGTCAGCGGGCTGCGCCGCGAAGAAGTTGCGATGCTCGCCGGGATCAGCGTCGAGTACTACACCCGGCTCGAGCGAGGCAACACCCAGGGCGTGTCCGACGACGTGCTCGACGGCATCACCCGCGCGTTGCAACTCGACGAAGCCGAGCGCGCTCACCTGTTCGACCTCGTTCGCAACTCCGGCCCGGCCGGCGCCTCCCGCCGACGGCCGACCCAGGAACGCGTCCGTCCCGCCATCCAGCAGGTCCTCGATTCGATCGCCGCGCCCGCCTACCTGCGCAACGAACGACTCGACATCCTCGCCGCCAACGCACTCGGCGAAGCGCTCTACTCACCGGCGTACGAGTTCGACGCCCGCCCCGTCAACGTGGCCAGATTCCTGTACCTGAGCCCGAAGGCCCCCGACTTCTTCGTCGACTGGGACACCATCGTCAACGACGCCGTCGCCATCCTCCGCTCCGCGGCCGGGCGCGACCCGTACGACAGGCGCCTCACCGACCTCATCGGCGAGCTCTCGACCCGCAGCGAGGAGTTCCGCGTGCGTTGGGCGGCCCAGAACGTCAAGTTCCACCGCTCCGGCACCAAGCGCTTCCGCCATCCGCTCGTCGGCGACCTGACGCTGAACTTCGAAGCGCTCGAGCTGGCCGCCGACCCTGGCCAGCGCATCAACGTCTACACAGCTGAGCCAGGTTCGCCGTCCGCCGAGGCGCTCGACCTGCTCGCCTCGTGGATCGCTACGCCGCGCCAAGCAGCGACAGGGGCCGAGGCATGAGCAGTCGGACGGACGGATACGGGCTCGACGGCCGAGTGTGCGTCGTGACCGGTGGGGGCAGTGGCATCGGGCAAGGTATCGCCGTCGCGCTCGCCGCCGAGGGCGCCAGGGTCGCCGTGCTCGACAGGAACGAGGCCGGAGCCAACGAGACGTTGGCGATGCTCGACGGCGGCTCCGGCATCGCACTCGCCTGTGACGTCACCGACCGCTCGAGCATCGAAGCTGCTGCGAACGCGATCACCGCGAGGCTCGGGGAGGTCGACGTTCTCGTGAACAACGCCGGCGTCATCCGCGCCGGTGCACTCGCCGACCTGCCGATCGAGGACTGGAACCTTGTCATCGCCGTCAACCTGACCGCCTGCCTGGTCTGCTCGCAGGTGTTCGGAGCGCCGATGCGTGAGCGGGGCGAGGGTGCACTGGTGCACATCTCGTCGATCTCGGCCGACTACGTCACGCCGTTCACGGGCGCGTACGACGTCAGCAAGGCCGGCGTGTCGATGCTGTCGCGTCAGCTCGCCGTGGAATGGGGACCGAAGGGCGTGCGCAGCAACGCCGTGCTCCCCGGGTTGATCTACACGCCGATGGTCAAAGCGATGTATGACACTCCCGGCGTCTCCGAACGCCGCGCAGCCGCGGTGCCGCTGCGGCGAGTGGGTCAGCCTGCCGACGTCGCCGAGGCCGTGCTGTTCCTGGCAAGCCCGCGTTCGAGCTACGTGAACGGCGCCGAGATCCTCGTCGACGGCGGGTTCACCAACAACGTGATGAGCCTGATCCCGCGGCCCGCGCCATCCGGCCCTCGGTGACGCGATGCAGCCCTGGCGGTCAGGCCGGCACAGGCCGGAACTGGCACAGCTTCAGACCGCGCAGCCTGGTCGCCAGGTCGACGTCGAGGAACGTCCTCCATGCCTGCCCCGTCGGTCGACTCGCCGTGCCCCCGTACTCCAGATCGCTGCGTGCGAAACCCTTGAATTCGTCTACATCGATCTCGCTGTCGAGCCTGGGCCGTCCGAACGTCGGCTGCCGCCCACACTCCGGGCAGACGATGCCTTCGTGCGTCACACTGCTGCGATCGATCGGCAGGACTCGCTCCGCGATCAGGGCGTGGTAGCCAGGGTCGGCCGGCAGCGGCACGAGTCGAGCGCCGAGCCCGGCGACATCGCCGACCGCGTGCACGAACTGCTGCGATACCAACGTCAGCCCGCTCGCTGCCGTCACCGAGTGATGACGATTCCGCACGCGATACGTCGGCGAGATCCACGCCGAGTCGGTGAGGCACAGGCAGACGGGGCAGAGCGGCGCACCCTCCAGGTAGCCGTCCGGCTCCTCGCCGCGGGCCACAAGTTCCACGAGACTCATCGGGTCGCCATCACCGTTGAAGCGGCCGGATCTGGCAGAGCCTCAGGTCGCGCAGCCGTCGACCGAGCTCGTCGTCGACCACGATGTACGACCTCTGAGCCGACCGCCGACCGCGTGGAATGCCGCCGTACTCGACATCTGTCCGAAAGAACCCTCTCGGCGCACTGTCGATCCCTACGAACGCCGCCGGGTCGCCGTAGGTCGACTGGCGGCCGCAAGTCGGGCACGGCTCACCCGCCAACTCCAACTCCCCGATGGTCCGGTCGACCTCGAGGACGTGGTCGACCAACAGCCTGTGGTAGCCGTCGTCGGCGGGCAACGGCACGAACCGGCAACCGGCCTCGCCGCCGACCACCTCCACGAACCGCTCGGACACCACGAGGGCTGCGCCTTCGGTGTACACGGAGTCGTGCCGGTTGACGACTCGATAGTCGGGCGAGATCCACGCCGAGTCGGTGAGGCATAGGCACATGGGGCACAGCGGCGCACCCTCCAGGTAGCCCTCCGGCTCTTCGGCGAGGGGCACGACGCGGGCCAGATTGACGCGATGGCCGCCATGAAGGCCGGGCGGCGTCATTCGGGCAATGTTCCTACGATTGCACGTTGCCGCATCTCCACACCCTTCGTCACGAGCGCCCGGACGGTACCACGGACAGCGAACGGCGGCCCCGACTCCATCCCTACACTGCGCGCAACCGCCGAGCGATGTGTTCGGCGTCCCGTCCGACGAAGCCGAGGAACGCAGAGCCCTTGGTGTGGAGTCCGGGGAGTCCGATGAAGGCAAGGTTCGACTTGGTCGTGCTGATTCCTCGGTCGTGTCGTGGCTGACCGTGTTCGTCGAGGACGTCCGGGATGTCGATCCAGGTGAAGTCGTTGCGGTAACCGGTGGCCCAGATCACGGTGTCGGGACGGTGAGTGGTCCCGTCGGCGGCGTGCAACCCGACGTGGTCGGCGTCGACGATGGGCGACGCCCGTCGCACCTGCCCGGTCTTGACAAGCTTGGGGAGCTGCGAACCGATCAGTGGCACTGCCCCGACGGCCGCTTCAGAGCTGCCCGCGTTCTCGCGTGTGCGGTCCATCACACCCCAGCGCTGGAACCACCAGAAAATGTCTCGCCCGAGCAGCCGCTGTGGAAACCGCTTGGGGAGTTCGCCGAAGCTGATCGTCACGTCGAACATGTCGTTGGCGGCGAGTTCCTCGGCGATCTGGCCGCCTGAGTTCCCCGCCCCCACGATGAGGACTCGACGCCCCACCACACAAGCAGGGTTTCGGTAGTCAGCCGCGTGCATCTGGGCGACATCGGAAGTCAGACCGGGCGCGAACGCCGGTCGCCACGGGACCTGGAGCGCCCCGGTGGCGACGACGACAGTGGACGCCTCAAACTGTCGTTCGCCGGATGTGAGCCCGAATGTCGACGACTCAGCGGACCATGTGAGCCGATCGACACGGCAGCCGCTACGGATGTCGATGCCGAAGCGTTCGGCATAGCCGGCGAGGTACGTCGCGACGTCGTCCTTCGACGGGTAGCTGTCCCGAGGCGCCGGAAAGGCAAGGTCGGGAAGCGAGTCGTACTGCGCTGGGGTGAACAGTCGAAGCGAGTCGTACCGGTGACGCCAGGAGTCGCCGACCTTGACGGCCGCATCGAGCACGACGGGCTCGATGCCCCCGCGTTGCAGGCATCGAGCGACGGCCAGTCCCGCCTGCCCGCCGCCGATCACTGTGACGGCGGCGGTGACGGAGCCGGTCATCGTCCACCCCTGCGGGTGAGCTCCACGGCGACCGATCGACCAGCCTCCGCCTTCGCACGCCACGAACGCAGGCCCCCGAGTCCCGCCGCCGTCGCGAGTCCGTCGAGGTGCTCGAGCCAGCCGTCGACGCTTCGGCCGGTGCTTCGTTCGATCGCCCAGTCATGCGTGAGGGTCACGAGCCGGCCGCCAGGGCGGAGCACCCGGGCGACCTCGGCGAGCGAGTCGGCAAGCGGCTCCCACATCTGGATGCTGTTCACGGCGATCGCTCCGTCGACGTCACCGTCGGCGACGCCGAGACGGGCGGCAGTGGAACGGGCGACCACCACCCGTCCATCATCGATCGCCGCACGCGTCCGCCTGATGGTCTCATCGACCATCACCCGAGACGGATCCACGGCGAACACCCACGCCACTCGGCGAGCCAACAGCTCGACGCCGACGCCAGCACCCACACCGATCGCGACGACCCGATCAGTCGGACGCGGATCGAGTACCTCGATCGCTTCACGCTCGGCGTCCAGGTTTCGCCGTGCCATCACACGGGCAGTCACGATTGCGGCCGGCCCGTCGAACATCGCTGATGTCTTCATGAGCATCAGCCTGCACGTTGAACTATGGTTCAAGTCAATGGTCGATCCAGGCTCCACCGTCATCGACATCAGCGAACTCTCCGCGCTGACCGGGCTTGCCCCTTCCGCACTCCGCTTCTACGAGCGCCGCGGTCTGATCGCGCCGATCGGACGTGCTGGCGGCAAGCGCATCTACCGCGCCCGCACCGTGCAACAAGTTGCGCTGATCGACCTCCTGAAGGTCTCCGGCTTCACGCTCCCCGAGATCGCGGACCTCATCGACCCAGACGGGCACGTCACTCCCGACTGGCGCGACAGGGCTCGAGTGAAACAAGAGCATCTCCGCCAACAACTCACCGACATCGAGCGCGCCCTCACGATGCTTCAACACACCATCGACTGCCCCCACACGTCGCTCCACGAATGCCCCATCCACCAAGCGGTCGTTGACGCGCACGCCGACAGCCTCGCTACATCGCGCACCACCTGACCCGCGCCTGCCGACCGTTGGGAGGGTGCCGTGTCAGACAACGCGGTCGCCGGACACGGCGCGCCAGTCAACACGCAGTCCGCTCGGGCGCCCGCTTCGAATCCAAGTGCAACCAGGAGCCGGTAGACGTCCACGGTGACGCGCCCCCGACAACGTCGAACGCCCAGGCCTGAGGCCTGGGCGTTCATCGAGTGGCGGGGGCAGGATTTGAACC